>JAKEHP010000163.1 GCA_022614955.1 Candidatus Methylomirabilota bacterium | reverse complement strand
GACGCTCGCGGCCTGCGCGACCCCGCTGCCCCCCTCGCCCGCGCCGACCCTCGCCTCCGGGCCTGCCGGCGGTCCTGCCCCTGAGGCCCCCGGAACCCCCCACGCGCCGGCGCCGCCAGAAGTCCTGGAAAACCAGACCTTTACCGTCGTGGATGGGATTCCCCAGTACCGGATCGGCCCTGGTGATCTACTGGAGATCCTCCTCTCCCGGGGTGTCACCCAGGACCGCCTCACCCTGACGGTTCGGACAGACGGGAGCGTTCGGGTCCTCTTCGTCGTCGTGACCATCGGGGGGCTCACGGCCGAACAGGCAGGCCGGGTGATCGAGCGAGCCCTCGGCGCCTACTACCGCAGCCCCCGGGTCGAGGTCCTGGTCAAGGAGTTCAACAGCAAGAAGGTCACGATCCTGGGGGCAGTAGGCGCCATCGGCGGCCGGGGGTCCGGGGTCTACCCGCTGCGGGGGAGGAGCAGCCTCAGCGAGTTCCTGGCGAGCGTCGGTGGGGTCTCTCAGGAGGCGGACCTGGAACACATCCAGGTGACCCGGGGGGACGGCCGGTCCGTCACGGTGAATCTCTTTGCGGTGGTGGGGGAGGGAGAGCGGTCCCGGGACCTGGTCCTGGACGCCGACGATTTCGTCTTCATCCCCACCCGCCCGCCCGGGGCCGAGCGGAAGGTGTTCATCTTCGGCGAGGTCCTGAAGCCCGGGACCGTTCCATACCGGAGCGGCATGACCCTGGCGGAGGTGATCGCGGAGGCTGGCGGGATCACCGAGGTGGCCGCCGGGGACGCCACCCGGATCATCCGGGGGAACCTCCGCGACGCGCCCACCGTCCTCACGGCCGACGTGGAGGGCCTGGTCCGCCGCGGCGACCTGCGGCAGGATGTCCGCCTGCAGCCTCGGGACATCGTCATCGTTCCCCGCAGCGGCCTCGGGAACTGGAACGCCTTCCTGGCCAAGATCCGGCCGACCCTGGAGTTCATCACGCTCGGCCTGCAGCCGGTCATCGTGTACGAGACGCTAAAGGACTAGGTCCCCGTGGCGCAGTACGAGATCAACCTCCGGGACTACTGGCGGATCATCCGCCGGCGGAAGCTGATCGTCATCGCCGTGCCGCTGGCCTTTGCCGTCTTCTCTGCCGGCCTGGCGGAGCTCCAGCGCCCCAACCCGGTCTTCCAAGCGGTCGCCAGCGTCCGGGTGGAGAAGGCCTCCAGCCTCACCGGCCTCCTCGTAGAGGCCATCACCTTCTCCTCCGGCGACAACCTCGCCACCCAGGCCGCCCTCATCAGATCCTTCCCGGTCATGGAGCGGGCGGCGAAGAAGCTGGGCCGCATCCGCGCTGACCTGTCCAGCCGCGAGGTCCGCAACGCCCCTCCCCACCTCCAGGTCATCGCGCACTTCCAGGAGGCGGTCAAGGCGGAGCAGGAGGGGAGCACCAACATCATCAACATCACCGCGACCGCGCCGGAGGCGGAGCAGGCGGCCCGGACCGCAAACGCGGTGGCCGAGGCCTTCCGGGAGGAGAACATCGCCACCCGAACCAAGCAGGTCCGGGAGGCGCGCCTTTTCATCGAGGAGCAGCTCACCGAAGTGGGCGCCCGCCTCCGGGACTCCGAGGAGGAGCTGAAGACCCTGAAGGAGCGGCGGCGTTTCGTCTCGCTCCCCGAGGAGACGAGCGCCGCCCTGAACCAACTGGTGGCGCTGCAGCTCGAGCGGGAGGCGCTCCTGGTGGACCTGCTGCCGGCGCATCCCCAGGTGCAGGCCCTGGAGACCCGGATCGAGGGGGTGCGGCGGGTCCTGGAGCAGCGCCAGCGGGAGCTGCCGGAGACGGCCCTGCAGTTTGCCCGCCTGCAGCGGGAGGTGAAGGTCCACGAGGATCTCTACGCCCTCCTGAAGGGGAAGCACCAGGAGGCGATGATCCGGGAGCGAGAGCAGGTGGAGGAGGTGAGCATCGTCCGTCCGGCTACGGCACCGCCGAGGCCGAGCAACCTCCCCCAGACGGCGGCCAAGACCCTCGTGGGGCTCGTGGTGGGCCTGACGCTCGGCCTGGTCCTGGCCTTCGTGGTGGAAACCATGGATACCTCCATCGGCACCATCGAGGACGTGGAAGCGTACCTGCAGGCCCCGGTCCTGGGTCTCATCCCCAACATTGACGTGGCCAAGGAGATCCAGGAGGGGGGGGAGGTGGACCCGAAGGCCATTGACGAGGGCGTGGTGGAGCGGTACGCGTTTCTCGTCTCCCTGCTCCTGCCCAGGTCCACCATCGCCGAGGCCTACCGCTCGCTCCGCACCAACCTGGAGTTCCTCCGCTTGGAGAAGGATCTGAAGACGATCGTGGTCACCTCCGCCTCCCTCAGCGAGGGGAAGACCACCACGGCCATTAACCTGGCCATCAGCATGGCCCAGATGGGGCGCAGGATCCTGCTCGTTGAGGCCGACCTGCGGAGGCCCTACATACACCACGCCTTCGGCATCCCCAAGGATCCCGGCCTGGCCGAGGTCATCATCGGGACCTACCAGTGGACGGACGTCCTCCGGACCGCCACTGACCTGATGCTGGGGAAGCTGGGGTTGGAGAAGGTGGTGACGGCGCCGGGGATCGACAACCTCCACATCCTGACCAGTGGCAATCCCCCCCCGAACCCGGCCGAGTTCCTCAACTCCCAGCAGATGGCCGAACTCATCCGGGCCTTCCGCGACGCCTACGACGCGGTCATCTTCGACTGCTCGCCGGTCCTTCCGGTGACCGATGCCCTCATCCTGGCGGCCAAGACGGACGGCTGCCTCATCATTTACCGAGTTGGAAGGGTGGCCCGCGCGGCCCTGCGGCGGGTCAAGACCCTGATGGAGAATGTCCGGGTCAGAGTCCTGGGCGTGGTCCTGACCGGCCTCCGCTCCGAGGTCAGCTCGGACTACCAGGACATGGAGTACTACCGGTACGCCTACCGCGGGGAGCCGGGCCCCCGGGGCGAGGCGCCCCGCCGCCCTGTGGCGCGGGCCGAGCGGGTGAAAGGCTGGCTGAAGACGCTGGGGCAGGCCCCCGGGAAGCTGAAGAGGACCCTGCTCTTGGTGGTCCTTGGCGTCCTCCTCGCGGCGGCCCTCCTCGCCTGGCGCGAGGGGCTCCTCTTCGCCCCCAACCCCCCGACCCGACCGGCCGAGCGCCTCCAGGAGCGGCTGCGTCGGCCCACCCCCCCCGAGCCCCCGGCCCCGCCGGCCGAGCGGCCTCTCGCGCCGAAGGGTGAAACCGGGCCCGCGCCCGCCGCCCCGCAGCCATCCGGCGGGAACCCGTCTCCCGCGACCCAGACGCAAACGCGCGATGCGCTCCCGCCGCGGGCGGCACAGATGCCATCCCCGATCCCCCAAGCGGCAAAGCCCGCTCGCCCTCTGGAAACTTCTCCGGCCCCGCCGGCTCCGGCGCCAGCCGGGCCTGCCGCAGGGGCGGCGGCCCGGCCGGCCGAGGGCCTGCCGCCCCCCC
Source organism: Candidatus Methylomirabilota bacterium (assembly GCA_022614955.1). Taxonomy (GTDB): domain Bacteria; phylum Methylomirabilota; class Methylomirabilia; order Methylomirabilales; family JACPAU01; genus JACPAU01. The sequence goes on along the minus strand of JAKEHP010000163.1, from coordinate 34,033 downwards.
TGGCCCAGATCCGGCCCGTCCCGCCCGCCCCGCGAGCCGCGCCCGCACCCCCCACCGCGGAGGCAGTGCAACCTGCCCCCGGAGGGGCGGATCGGCCGGAGACCACGGCCGGCCCGGCGCCGTTCGCCCTCCAGGTCTCCTCCTTCGAGGCGCCGGCGAAGGCTCTCAAGGAGACCCGCCGCCTGCGGGCCGCCGGCCACCCGGCCTTCACCCTCCCTACCGTGAGCCCGGAGGGACTCAAGGTCCGGCGCGTCTACCTGGGGCGCTACCGGAGCGCCGCGGAGGCCAGGGTGGCGGCCGCAGCCCTGAAGGCCCAGACGGTCGTGGAGGACTTCGCCGTTCACCGCCTCCCCTTCGCCCTCGAGCTGACCCCCCCCGATGAGCCCGAGGCGGCCCGGGCGCTCCGAGAGAAGTGCGAAGCCCTGGGGTACCTCCCCGAGGAGGTAGGGGAGGGGGCCGACCGCCGCTGGCTTCTCCAGGCCTTCCGGACGCGTCAGGAGGGGGCCGCGGTGGCAGCCGCCCTGGCGGCTTACGGGGCCGCCGCCGTGGTCGAGCGGTAGAAGGCGGCCATGCCTGCGCTGCCGCGCGCGCTGGACCGGACCCAGGCGGCGACCCTCCTCGGCATCGGCACCCTGACCCTCCTCCTGGCCCTCTTCGTCTCCCACTTCACCCCCGGCGTGGCGCTGGCCGTCGGGCTCGGCGTTGCCCTCTTCGTGGTGGCCTTCGTCCACACGGAGGCGGCGCTCCACATCATCATCCTGTCCATGCTCCTCTCCCCAGAGATCCTCCTGTCCCAGCCAGCCGCCGCCGGCTCGCTGGAGGCGAGCCGGGGGGTCGCAATCCGGATCGAGGACGTGACCCTGGTCATCGTGGGCTTCTCCTGGCTTACCCGGATGGCCGTCTACAAGCAGCTCGGTCTCATCCGTCAGACGCCGCTGAACGGCGCCATCCTCCTGTACGCGGTCTCCTGCATCGTTTCCACCGGCCTGGGGATCCTCTTCGGGAGCGTCCGGCCGGTGACCGGGCTCTTCTTCGTCCTCAAGTACCTGGAGTACTTCGTCGTCTACTTCCTGGTCGTCAACCACCTGACGGAGGAGCGACAGCTCAAGCGGTTCCTCTTCACCGTCGCCCTGACGACGGCCCTGGTGTCCATCTTCGCCCTGGCGCAGATCCCGGCCGGGGGGCGGGTGACGGCACCCTTTGAGGGGAAGGAGGGGGAGCCGAATACCCTGGGGGGCTATCTGGTCTTCATGCTGGCGATCCTCCTGGGGCTTGCCAGCGAGAGCCCGGGGCTCTACAGCCGCCTGGGGTGGCTCTGGCTGAGCGGGCTGGCCTTCCTCCCCCTGCTGTACAGCCTCTCCCGAGCCTCCTGGCTGGCTACCCTCCCGATGCTCCTGACCCTCCTGCTGACGCTCCAGCGCCGGGGGCTGCTGCTCGGCCTCCTCTCCGCCGCCCTGCTGGTGGGCCCTCTCCTCGCGCCGGAGGCGGTCATTCAGCGGATCCGGTACACCTATGCGCAGCCGGCGGAGCGCGGCCAGGTGGAGGTGGGCGGGGTGCGCCTCGACACCTCCACCTCTGCCCGGTTCGAGAGCTGGACTGAAGGGCTCGCCGGGTGGAGCCAGGCCCCGATCTTCGGGCACGGGGTGACGGGCTTCCGGTTCATGGACGCCCAGTACGTCCGGGTCCTGGTGGAAACCGGCCTCACGGGGTTCGCCGTCTTCGTCTGGCTTCTCACGCGCCTGGTGCAGCAGGCGCGGCGCAGCCTCACCGCGGCCCTCCCCGGCTGGCGCCGGGGGCTGGCCGCCGGCTACCTGGCCGGCATGGTGGGCGTTATGGTTCACGGGATCGGCGCCAACACATTCATCATCGTCCGGATCATGGAGCCGTTCTGGTTCATGACCGGGGTCATCGTCGTGCTGGGGTCGGGGTGGATCGGGCACGGAACGACGCCCCCGGCGGCGGGGAGCGCCGCCCGGTTGGTCCGGGTACGCTGGTCATGAGCGGGATCTCGCTCGGCCGGGTCACCACCCTGCTCTTGATCGGCCGCGCGGCGGGGTACGTCCTGGCGCTGGCAAATTCCGTGATCCTGGCCCGAGTCCTCGGGGTGGAGCGTCTCGGGGCCTACGCCTACGCCATGGGGGTCGCGGCCATCTTCGGGCTCCTGCCGAACCTGGGGATTAGTACCGTTGTCACCCGCACCATCGCTCAGGGCCCGGACGCCGGGGCCGGCGTGCTACGGGCTGCGGTGCGCGCGCAGGCACTCCTGGCAGGCGGCGTCCTGATCGCCATTCCCGCCTTCGCGGCGATCCTCCCAGGGCAACCGGTCCCCGTCGGGTATGTGGCGCTGGCAGCGGCGCAACTGGCCGTTGGAACCCTGAGCTGGCCCTACCTGGCGGTCCTGAGTGGCCGCGCGCGCTACGACTGGGTCGCGGTGGTCGAGCTGGCTGCCGGCGTCGCCGGGACCTCGTCTCTCCTTGCGGCCGGCGCGTTGCATGGTGGCGTGGCGGCGTTCCTCTGGGCGCACGTCCTGGCGGCGGGGGTGGCAGTGGTGGTGGCGAGACGGGCCGCCATCCCGTTCCTCCCCACCGGTGCGGCCCAGCATCTCGGCATCCGTGCCCTGCTCCGTCAGGCCGCCCCGTTCGGCGCCACGGCCGCGGTGCAGAGCCTGTATACGCGACTGGACTTTCTCCTCCTGGGGCAGATGGCCTCCACCGCTGCCCTCGGCCTCTACAGTGCCGCCTACAAGCCGGCAAACCTGGCCGTGTACCTCGGAGGCACAGTGGCCGGGCCACTGTTCCCGCTCATGGCGCAGGGGCGAGACCCGGGAGCGCCGGTCACCTTTCGCCGGGCCATGCGTGGCCTCGGCGCGGCGGCGCCGGCCATGGCCCTGACCTTCAGCGGCCTGGCCGGTCCCTTGCTCCGGGTGCTCTACGGGGCGGAGTTTGCGGTGGCAGCGCCGATCCTGGTTCTCCTGGCCTGGTCGGCCGCAGCCAACTGGCTCTACGCGCCCCTGGGGGCGGCGCTCCAGGCCCGCGGGCAGGAGCTCTGGTGGCTGGCGAGCCTGGGGGGTGGCCTGGCGCTGAACGCGGCGGGGAACCTCTGGGCCATCCCCCTCTGGGGCGCCGTCGGGGCGGCCGCCGCAACGCTGGCGTCGGAGGCGGCCCTGGTGGGCTTGGGCGCGTTTCTTATGAGCCGAAAACTGGGGATACTGCCGCCCGTCCGCCCTGTCCTCGTCGGCCTCGGCGCCACGGCCGCCGGAGGGGCGGTCCTGTGGATGCTGGGGGATGTCGGGTCGGTACCGGCAACGCTGGTCGCCCTCCTCGTCTACGGGGGCTTCCTGATTCTCTTCCGGATCATCACCGTCGAGGACGCCGCGATCGTGGTCAGGTGGGTTCGGCAGGCGGCTCCGGGGTGGTCCCGGGGCTGAGACGGAGGCCGGTGGTCCGGGCGGGGAAGGCGCGGCTGGCGGCGTCGGCGCCCGGGGCGCGATGCGGGGGATCAATGGAGGTCGGGATCGACGCGCTTCCGCTCATGGGGAGGGGGGGGATCTCCCGCCACCTCAGAGACCTTTTGCCTGCCCTGGTCGCCCGAGGGCCGGGCTATCGCTACCACCTCTTCGCCCGCGTGCTCCGCTCGGGGCTCTGGAAGCGCTACCGGGAGGCAGCGGACACCTTTGCGAGCCCTCATCTGCGCTGGCACCGGATCTTCCTTCCCGATCGGCTCCTCGAGTTCGCGTGGACCAACCACGACCTCGTCCTGCCCGGCACCGGTCGATGCCTAAAGGGCCTCGACATCTTCCTGGCCACCGCCGGGCTTGCGCCGGCGGGGGCACCCTGTCCCATCGTCGGGGTCGTGCATGACCTGGTGCCCCTCAAGTTCCCCTACTGGTTCCCGTCGGATGCCCAGCTGATTCGGGGCAGGCTCGAGAAGCTCGTCGCGCGGTCGCGCCTGTTGATCGCCGTGTCGGAGAGCACGCGCCGGGACTTGCAAGACCTCCTGGGAGTTCCCGGTGAGAAGGTTCGGGTCGTCCACCATGGGATCCATCCCCGCTTCGCCCCCCTGTCCGGAGGGAAGATCCGGCCTGTCCTCGCTGCCCGGCGGGTCAGCGGGCCCTTCTTCCTCTATGTGGGTGGGCTCGGCCCGGTGAAAAACGTGCGCACGCTCCTCGAGGCGTTCGGAGAATTCCGCCAGCGCGCGGCGTCGCCTCATGAGCTCCTGCTGGCGGGGGACCCCCGTTGGGCCGGGGCCCTTCCGAGCGTCGCGGAAAGCCTGGGGCTCGGCGGGGCCGTCCGCTTTCTCGGCTTCGTGGAGGATGACGAGCTTCCGGCTCTCTACGCCGGCGCCACGTCGGTCATCCTGCCTTCCTGGCATGAGAGCTTCGGATTTCCCGCCCTGGAGGCCATGGCGTGCGGGACCATAGTCCTCGCGGCGCGGGTCGGGGCCCTCCCGGATCTTCTGGGAGACGCGGCCATCTTCTTCCCCCCGGGTGCCCCGTCGCAGCTGGCGGAGCACATGGCGCGGGTTTCGACGGACGAGGACCTGCGCCGGGACCTGGGGGCCCGTGGACGGGCGCGGGCCGCCAGCTTCACCTGGGAGCGGGCGGCGGCCGAGACGCTGGAAGTGCTGCGGGAGGCACGGAGTTCCGATGGGCGAGATTGCGGATCGGATTGAGCACTTCGTGAGCGGGGCCCGACCTTGGTACGGAGCTCGCGGATGAGCCTGCTCTTCCTTGCACCCGGCCTGCCCTCCCCTGGGACGGGAGGCGGGTCGCTCCGGATGTTCCACATGGTCCGGTTTCTCGGAGACCGGGTTGCCCTGGATCTCGTCGCCCCCGCCTCGGACGGCGTGGAGGCAGTAGCACACTTTCTCCGCGGGAGCTGCCGCGAGATGGAGTTCGTCCTGCCCAGCCCCGGCGGCGCCTGGCGGCGTGTGCTCCGCCTGGGCCCCTACGAGAAGGATCCGGCCCTGGCCGCCGCCATCCGCCGGCGCCTCACCGGCGGGGGCTACGCGGCGGTCCAGGTCGAGAAGCCGGCGATGCTCCCGTACGTGCCGGCCGACACCCGGATCCCGATCATCCTCGACACCTGGGCCTTCGGCCTCGGGGGGGCTGTCCGGGCGCTGCGGCACGAGCGGGGGATCGCCACCCGCGCCCGCAACCTGCTCCGCCTTGCCCGCTTCAGCGCCTTCGACGCCTTCTGTTGGCCGGACACCTATTGCATCCTGGTCGTCTCCGAGGTGGACCGGGAGCGCTGCCTCCGTGCGCGCCCCGACCGCAGGGTGCTGGTCGTCCCGAACGGCGTGGACTGCGCAGCCGTCCGGCCGGGACCATTCCGCGACAGCGGCCCACCGGTCCTCCTCTTCACCGGCGACATGGGGTTCGCGCCCAACGTGGACGCCGCCCTGCTCCTGGCCTTCCGGATCTTGCCCGAGGTCCGCCGTTTCCACCCCGACGCGGAGCTGCGCCTCGCGGGTCGCAACCCCGACCCCCGCCTTCTCGCCCTCCGCGGACCGGGCGTCGTGGTGACCGGCAAGGTGGCGGACATGACCCCTCACCTAAACACCGCCATGGTCTATGTGGCGCCGCATTTCACGGGCGCGGGCACCCGGACCAAGCTGCTGGAGGCGATGGCGGCGGGCCTGCCCATCGTGACCACGAGCCTCGGGATTGAGGGGATCGCGGCGACCCCCGACCGGGATGTCCAGATCGCTGATGATCCTGCCACGACGGTCACCGCGATCCTGCGCCTCCTGGCAAATTCGACGGAGCGCCGCAGCCTCGGTGCCGCGGCCCGCCGTCTGGTGGAAGAGCGCTACGAGTGGTCCCGCTGCCTCGCCCCCCTCGAAACCCTCTATGCCGGACTCCTGCCCGTGAGAGCCGCCCGATGCTGAGTGTCTCCGTCGTGGTCCCCGTCCGGAACGCGACCAGGACCCTGCCCCACTGCCTCGCAGCCCTGGAGCGGCTGGAGCCCGCACCCGCGGAGATCCTCCTGGTTGATAACGGCTCGACCGACGGGAGCCTCCAGCTCCTTCGCGCCTTCGCCCGGGACCGGGCGGCCGAGCGGGCGCAGGTCCTCGAGGAGCCGCGGCGGGGAGCCGCCGCCGCCCGCAACGCGGGGATCCGCGTCGCGAAGGGGGAGGTACTCGCCTTTACCGACGCCGACTGCGCCCCGGACCCGTGCTGGCTGCGCCACGTGACCGGACCCTTTGTGGACCCGACCGTCGGCGCCGTGGCCGGCCGGGTGGTCGCGGCCCCCGCGGCCTCAACGCTCGAGCTGTTCAGTGCCCTCTACACCCTCCAGTTGCCGGCCCGGCCCGCCCGCCGGAGGCACTGGACGCCGTGGGAGGGCGGGTATCCCACGGCGAACTTCGCGATCCGGCGCGCGTTGGCGCAGGAGCTTGAGGGGTTCGATGAGAACGTGGGGATTTATGGCGAAGATTACGACCTGTGCGCTCGCCTCTACGCGCTCGGAGCCGAAATCGTGTATGTCACAGAAGCCCGGGTCGCCCACCACCACCGGACGACCCTGGCCGGTCTGCTCCGCCAGGCCTTTGGCTTCGGCCGGAGCCATCCCTACCTCCTCCGCCGCCACACGGCTCGCGGTCTGTGGATGGACCTCCCTTGGCATTCCCTCGCGTGGAGCGACTGTCCGATACGGGCCTGGCTGGACCTCGCCTCGGCGGACAAGAAGGTGCTGGCGATCGTGCTTCTGGGGGCCCTGTACGGTCCCGTACTGCTCCTGCTCCCGCTCTACGCCGTCTGGTTGGCGGTGGCGGCGGGCCGGCGGGCGAGACGCGTCGGGGTCCCTGCGTCGCCTGCGGCGGCGGTCGGCCTCGCCGGGCTGCTGGTGCTCAAGTCGGCCGCCATGACCGCGGGCCGGTGGTGGGGATCGGTGAAGTATGGCACCGTTTGCTTCTGAGCCCGCCCGCGCGGTGGCGGCGGCCACCTCCGACGCCGGCGCCGGGGGCGGGGACGTGTCCGTCGTCATCTGCACAAAGGATCGGCCGGCCGATCTGGCCGGCGCCATTGCGTCCATCCGGGCCTCCAGCGACGCCGGGTGCGGCGCCAAGATCGTGGTCGTGGAGGAGTCGGACGTTCCCCGACCGCTCCCGGGCGTCCGCTATGTCCATCTCCCGCGGGAGGGGCGTGGCTTCGGCTACGCCCGAAACGCCGGCGTCCGGGCCGCGGGCGGCGACCTGATCCTGTTTCTCGATGACGACTGCGAGGCGGAGCAGGGCTGGATCGAGGGCCTGACGGCGCCGCTGCGGGCCGACCGGCAGATCCTCGGGGTGGCGGGTGCCGTCCTCGTCCGGGACTGCGGCCCGATCGGGTACGCTGAGAATATCCTCGGCTTCCCCGGCGGCGGCCTGCGCTACCTGCACGGCGCCGGCGGATGCGTCGTCCCGACCCGCCTGCTGTCCACCTGCAACTGCGCCTATCGCCGCGAGGCCGTAGAGCGGGCCGGCGGGTTCCCCGAGGACGCCCTCTTTGGGGGAGAGGACTTCCTGCTGGCTGAGCGGATCAGCGCCCTCGGCCCGTGCGTCTACGCGCCGGCCGCCGTGGTCTACCATCGGCCCCGGGGCCGCCTAGGCGCCGTCTTCCACTGGTTTGTCCGCCGGGGACGAAGCGAGATGACGATCCTGGCCCGCAGCCGGGACCGCGCCGCCTTCGCCCGCCAGCTCCTGCGCAGCTCCTGGACCCTTCGGGTCCTGGGTGGGGTCGTCCTCCTCGCCCGCTGGCCGTCCCTCGCGCTCCTGGTGCCGCCGGCCATCCTCGCCTACGGCGCGGCCATCCTGTGGCGCTTCCGCTACGCCCGCGCCTACCCCACCCACCGGGCGGGATGGTGGATGGTCCCGATCGTCAAGCTCGCCATGGACCTCGGAGCCGAGGTGGGCCGGTGGAGGGCGCTGCTGGGACGGGAGCGCTGATGGCCGAGACGCGCACCGTGCTCGTGGTGTCGAATCACGGCGACATCGTAGGAGGGGGCGAGGTGAGCCTCCTTGCGCTCCTCGGGGGACTGGACCGGTCGCGCTGGGCCCCGATGGTGGTGCTGCCGTGCGAGGGGGCGGTGGCGGAAGGGTGCCGCGCCCTCGGGCTCCCCACGCACGTCATCCCGCTGCCAGGCCTGCGCTGCCCGGGGCCGGGCATGCTCCGGAGCGCGGCGGCCCTGCGACGTCTGGCCCGGAGCACCGGTGCGTGCCTCCTGCACGCGAACGGGTCGCGCGCCATGGCCTACGCTGGCCTGGCGGGACGGCTCACGCGCCGGCCGGTCATCTGGCACGTTCGCGTCGCCGACCGTGGCGGCCTCCTCGACCGTCTGCTCGCCAGGCTGGCGCGCGCCGTGATCGTCAACTCAAAGGCGGTCGGGCGCCGGCTGGACTGGGCGCCGCCGAGCAAGGTGCGCTGCATCTACAACGGGGTGGACTTCGGCCGGTTCAGCCCCCGGCGGCCCCCGCCGACGCTCCGCGCGTCCCTCGGTCTGCCGGAGGACGCGCCCGTGGTCGGGAGCGTGGGTCGCTTCGTCCCGTACAAGGGGTACGCCCATCTGCTGGAGGCGGCCCGGCTGGTCGAGGCGGCCGTGCCGGGGGTCCACTGGGTCCTGGTGGGGGACGGGGAGCTGAGGGGGGAGCTGGAGGAGCAGCGCCGACGCCTCGGCCTGGAGGGGCAGATCCACTTTCCCGGCTGGCGCGAGGATGTCCCCGACCTGCTGGCGCTCTGCAATCTCTTTGTGCTCCCGTCTCTGGGAGAGCATTTCGGTCGAGTGCTGATCGAGGCCATGGCCATGGCCAGGGCGGTCGTGGCGACCGACGCGGGTGGGGTCCCCGAGATCGTGCTCCACGACGAGACGGGTCTCCTGGTCCCGCCCGCGCAGCCCAAGGCGCTCGCCGAAGCCGTGCTCGCTCTCCTGGAGGATCCAGGCCGCGCGGCGCGCCTCGCGGCAGCCGGGCGCCGGCGGGCGGAGACCGAGTTCAGCCTCTCGCGCCATGTGGAGGCCGTGGAGGCTCTCTACCGGGAGCTCCTGGGAGCGGATCGTGGAGGGGTGTGACCTCTGCGGCGGCACGCGCTGGGAGACACTGGAGGAGGTCGCGGCGACGCGCGTGGTCCGCTGCGCCTGCGGCCTGGTCTTTGTCACGCCGCAGCCGCTGCGGCCGTCGCTCGAGCGGGCCTACGACGAGGCCTACTACCGGGCCTGGGAGGGTCAGGCCCGGCGACGGGCGCGGATCTGGGGGCGGCGGATGGGACGGGTGGAGGCGCTTGCATCGCCGCCCGGCGGGCTCCTGGACGTGGGGTGCGGAACCGGGGTGTTCCTCCGCCTGGCGCAATCGCGGGGGTGGGAGGTGACCGGGACGGAGCTCTCTCCGTACGCCGCCAGGGCGGCGGGGGGCAACGGGCTTCGGGTGCTGGAGGGTGAGATCTGGGAGGCCAACTTCCCCGCGGGAGCCTTCGACCTCGTCACCTGCTGGCACGCGATCGAGCACGCGTCCCACCCCCGGCGGGTCGTCGAGGAGATGTACCGCGTGCTGCGGCCGGGCGGCTGGCTTGTTCTCGCCACGCCGAACCTGGAGGACCACATCTTCCGCGCCGCCTACTTGCTCGCGCGCCGCCGCCCGCCGCGTCTCTACGAGCCGGGCGAGCGCGAAGTGCATCTGTTTCACTTCTCGGCCCGCACCCTCCGCACGCTGGTGGCCTCGGCCCCCTTCGAGGTCGTCGAGGTTGGCCTCGACCGGGGTGCGGCGGCGGTATGGGGGAAGCGGATGGTCAACGGGCTGGCCTATGGCTGGTTCCGGCTGACGGGGCTCAACTGGGGGATGGCCCTCGAGCTTACCGCCCGGAAGCCCGAGACGCCGGTGAGGGGGGCAGGCGGATGAACCGGAGCGCCGGCAGCCCCGGGAATCCACCCAAGATGGCCGTGGTCATCCCGGCGTTAAACGAGCGGGAGAACCTGGAGCTGCTGCTCCCCGCGCTGAAGGAGGTGCTCACCGGCCTCGATCTCCGGGCCGAGGTCGTGGTGGTGGACGGCGGCTCGCACGACGGGACGCGCGACGCAGCGGAACGCCGGGAGGCCCGCGTCGTGCTCCAGCAGGAGCGGGGCTACGGTGGGGCGCTCCGGGCCGGATTCGCGGCCACCACGGCCCCGTACATCGTCACCATGGACGCCGACCTGTCGCATCGGCCGGTGTTCCTGGAGGAATTCTGGAAGCGACGAAAGGAAGCGGAGGTGCTGATCGCCTCGCGCTACGTGGCCGGGGGAAAGGCCGACATGGGTCGCTTTCGTCGCCTGCTGAGCCACATCCTGAACCGGACCTACCGCCGGGCGCTCTCGCTACCGCTCCGAGACCTGTCCAGCGGGTTCCGGATGTACCGTCGGGATGTCCTGGCGGGGCTGCAGCTCCAGGCGCGAGACTTCGACGTGCTCGAGGAAATCCTGATCCGGGTCCACGCCGAAGGCTGGCGGATCCAGGAGGTCCCGTTCCACTACATGGCCCGTGGCGCCGGCCGCTCGCACGCCCGGCTCGCCAAGTTCGGCTGGGCCTTGCTGAAGACGCTGGCTCGCATGTGGCGGCTCCGGAACTCGGTGGCCGCCGCCGACTACGATTCCCGCGCCTTCGACAGTCCCATCTGGCCGCAGCGCTACTGGCAACGGACGCGCCATCGGATCATCCTGGGGTATCTGGAGGGGCGCGAGGGAATCCTGGACATCGGCTGCGGCTCGAGCCGCATCATCCTGGACCTGCCGGATGCCGTCGGGATGGACATCCTCGAGAACAAGCTGCGCTGGCTCCGCCCGCGCCACCGCCAGCTGGTCCGGGGGACGTGCCAGCAGTTGCCGTTCCGCGACGAAAGCTTCCCCTCCGTGATCAACTCCGAGGTGATCGAGCACGTCCCGGACAAGCCGGATATCTGGACCGAGATGTGGCGGGTCCTTCGGCCCGGGGGGATCCTGATCCTGGGCACCCCGGATTACGGCCGGTGGCTCTGGTGGGTCCTGGAGTGGATCTACGGGAAGGTGCTGCCCGGGGCCTACGCCAGGGAGCACATCACCCACTATACCCGCGAAGGCGTGACGAGGCGGCTTCAGGCCGCGGGCTACGAGATCCTGGACTGCCGGTACGTCGGGTTCTGCGAGATGATCTTCAAGGCGCGCAAACCGGCGGCTGCCACGCCATGACGCGGGTCATGCGAATGGGGAGCGGTCGCCGCGAGCTGGCAACGGGGATACGCACGCGAGGCCTGAGGTGGCCGGGGTGAGGACCGCGGCCGCGGGGATCGAGGTTCAAACGATGCGCCTGGGCGTGGACATCCGCGAGTGGGAGCCTGGCCGGCGGACCGGCATCGGGACGTTCCTGGAGATGTTCCTGGGTGAGGCGCCCCGGCAGCGCCCCGGGCTCAAGCTCCTGCTCTACGGGAACGCCGACACGGCCCTCCCCTCCAGCGGGGCGCTGATGGTCCGGCGGCTTCCGGAGCCCTTCCGCCTCTGGTTTGACCAGGTCAGCCTGGCCAGGGGGGTGCGAGCCGATGGGGCGGAGATATTCCTCTCCCCCTACTACAAGATGCCCCTGGCCTGCCCGTGCCCGGGGGTAATCACCATCCACGATCTCCTCTTCCTGGAATACCCGCCGACCCCCCGGCACGCGACGGCCCTCTACCGGCTCCTCTTCGGGGTGGGGGCGACGCTCATGGCCCGGCGGGCCGCCGCCGTCCTCACCGACTCGGAGTGGTCCCGCCGCGATATCCTCGGGCGTTTCAAGCTCCAGGCCGGGCGGGTGGTCGTCACCCCGCTCGGTGTCTCCCCCCGCTTCCGGCCCATCCCGCCGCACCTCGTCCGGCCCGTGGTTGCCCGCTACGGCCTGGAGGGCGACTACGTCCTGTACGTGGGGAACTTCCGGCCTCACAAGAACGTGGGCGGGCTCCTGGAAGCCTACGCGGCGTTGCCTGCTGCCCTGCGGACCCGCGTGTCGCTGGCCCTGGCCGGCGCCCGGGGGACCGGCGCCGGGCCGCTCAGGGCGTGGGCGGCGGCGCGCGGCCTCACGCAGGCAGTCCGCTTCCTGGGCCCGGTCCCCGACGCCGACCTGCCGGCCCTCTACTCCGGGGCCACCCTCTTCTGCTTCCCCAGCCTGGCCGAGGGGTTCGGCCTTCCGCCCCTGGAGGCGATGGCGTGTGGGGCCCCGGTCCTGTGCAGCGACGCAGCCGCCCTTCCGGAGGTGGTGGGGGAGGCCGCCTCCCTGGTCAACGCCCGGCACCCGGCGGCGCTCGCCGCGGCTCTCGAGGCTCTCCTGACCGACGGATCCACCCGCGACCGCCTGCGGGAACGGGGGCTGGCCCGCGCGGCCACCTTCACCTCCGGCCGCTTCGCGGCGGTCGTTCTGGCGGTCTTGGAGCAGGTCGCGGCGGGCCGGGGGATCGCCTGATGTGCGGGATCGCGGGGTACGTCGGGAGCGCGCCACCGGGTCTCATGTCCCGGATGCTGGCCGCCCTCAAGCACCGGGGACCGGACGATGACGGGCGCTGGGAGGACCCCGGCGTGGCGCTGGGGATGACCCGCCTCGCGATCATTGATCTCGTGACGGGCCAGCAGCCGATGACCAGCGAGGACGGGCGCTACACCCTGGTCTTCAACGGCGAGATCTACAACTATCGCGCGCTCCGCCGGGACCTGGAATCCGCCGGCCACCGCTTCCGGACCCAGAGCGACACCGAAGTCCTCCTCCAAACGCTGGCCGCCCTGGGCCTGGCCGGCGTCGAGTTCCTGCGGGGGATGTTCGCCTTCGCCTGCTGGGACAGGGCGGAGGGGAGACTGCTCCTGGGCCGGGACCGCCTGGGGAAGAAGCCGCTCTTCACCGCCCGAGTGGGCGACACCTTTCTCTTTGCGTCCGAGATCAAGGCGCTGCGCTGCCACCCGGACCTGCCCACGGAGCCGGACCGGGTCGCGCTGGACCACTACCTTGCCTTCGGGTACACGCCAGGGGACCGGAGCCTGTTCCGTGCGGTCCAGAAGCTCCCCGCCGCCCACGTCGGGGTCTGGCAACGGGGTGTCCTGACCTTGTCCCGGTACTGGGAGCCCCGGCCCGGTCCAGCCCCCGCGACCTTCGCGGAGGCGACGGCGGCCACGCGGGAGCGCCTGCGCGAGGCGGTCCGCCTGCGCCTGGAGAGCGACGTCCCGGTGGGCGTGTTCCTCAGCGGCGGGATCGATTCCGGCAGCATCGTCGGGCTGGTCCGCGAGGTCAGCGACCAGCCGGTCCGCACGTTCACCGTCGGCTTCGAGGGGGCGCCCGACTTCGACGAGCGAGACCTGGCCCGCGCCGTCGCGACCCGCCACGGGACCGTGCACACCGAGCTGGCCGTGGACCCGGACCGTCCCGAGCTGCTCGAGGACGTCCTGGACGCCTTCGACGAGCCCTTCGCCGATTCGTCCGCGGTGCTGACCCTCCTTGTGGCGCGCGCCACCGCGGCCCACGTGAAGGTGGCGCTGGCCGGGATCGGCGGGGACGAACTGTTCGGCGGCTATCCCCGGTACCTCGGCATCCGGCTGGCCAGGGCGTACGACCGCCTGCCGGTGGCGGCGCGGCGGGCGCTGGCGCGGGCGGTCCCGGTGGTGATCCCGGAGACCATGAGCAGCCGCAATCTGGGGAGCTGGGTCCGCCGGTTCACGGCGCACCCGGAGTCCGGCCCGACGTTCCGGTACGCGCGCTGGATGCAGTTCTTCCCGACCCAGCAGCCATTCGACCTCTTCACCGATGACTGGATCCGTGCGGCGGGGCCGCCCCCACCGCTCATCCAGCCGGATCGCCCTGGCCCGGAACCCCCGACCGATCCCGAGGTGTTCGCCGTCTGGTGGGACCTGATGCGATACCTTCCCGACGACCTCCTGGCCATGGCCGACCGGCTGGGGATGGCGGCGTCGCTGGAGGTCCGGGCCCCGTTCTGCGACCACGAGCTGGTGGGGTTCAGCCTGGGTCTGCGCCCGCACCTCAAGACGCGAGGCTTCCGGCTGAAGGCGCTGTTGAAGGCCGCCGTCGCGGACCTGCTCCCGTCGGCGGTCCTGCGCGGGCGGAAGCGGGGGTTCATGCTCCCCATCGGCCGCTGGCTCCAGACCTCCTGGCGGGACCGGATGGAGGATCTCCTCTCCCCCGCCGGCATCCGGCGGCGCGGCTGGTTTCGGCCCGAGGTGGTGGAGGCCCTGAAGGCCGAGCACCTCACCGGGCGCCGGAACCGGGCGGACCAGCTCTGGGCACTCATGGTCCTGGAGGCCTGGTGCCGTCGGGTATTCGATGGGCGCCCCGCCGGGGCGGGGGCAGGGCTCGTGTTCCCGGCGCGGGGATCGCGCGATGCCGCGGCCCCAGGAAGGCAGAGGCCGTGAGACTCCTTCTGGTCGCCGATGTGTCGCCCGTCGTCATCCTCGGGGGCGGGGAGCGGGTGCTCCGCGAGCACGCCCTCCGCCTGAAGAAGCGCGGGCACGAGGTGACCGTCCTCTGCCGAACCCCCGGGCCGGACGCGCCGGATGCCGTCCGGCTCGACGGGGTCGAGGTCCTCCACCTCCCGGCTGACCGAAGCCGCCCGTGGGGGTGGGTGTTCGGCGCAGCGCGGCGCGGCGGCCGGGTGGCGGCGCACCTGGCTGCGGACGTCACGATTGCCTACCAACCCATCACCGCCTCGGGCGTGGCGCGGGGGGGAGGCGCCCCGCTCATCTACGTGTTCCTCTCCTCCGCGGGGGAGGAGTATCGGACCCGGCACCCGGCCGGCCCGGTCAACCGGGCAGCCGCTGCCCTGCTCCACCGGACCGAGGCGGCCGTCCTGGCCCGGGCCGATCGGGTCGTGGTCCTGAGCGAGTTCAGCCGGGACCAGCTCGCCCGGTGCCACACCCTGGACCCGGCGGATGTCCTCCGGATTCCCGGCGGCGTTGATCCGGCCGTCTTTCGGCCCGCGGAGGACCGCGCGGCCCTGCGCCGCCGCCTTGACCTGCCCGCGGACGGCCCCCTGCTGATCACGGTCCGGAATCTCGTCCCCCGGATGGGCCTGGACGACCTGATCCGGGCGATGGCGGCCGTCACCGCGGCCTTCCCGGAGGCGATGCTCCTGATCGGTGGCGATGGCCCGCTCCGGGGCGACCTCGGGCGGCTGGCGGAAACGGTGGGGGTCGCCGCCCGGACCCGGTTCCTGGGCTACGTGCCCGAGGAGCACCTGCCGGACCTGCTCCGGGCGGCGGACCTGTTCGTCCTCCCGACGCGGATGCTGGAAGGGTTCGGCCTGGTGACCGTGGAGGCGCTGGCCTGCGGGACCCCCGTGGTGGGGACGCCGGTGGGGGCGACGCCGGAGCTCCTGGGGCCGCTCGGGGCCGGGCTCCTCCTTTCCGGTGTCGGACCGGCGCCGCTCTCAGAGGGGATCCTCGCGCGCCTGCGCGCGGCCGCGGCGGACCCGGCGGCAGCCGCGGCCCTCCGGCGGGCCTGCCGGGATTACGCGCTGACCTACGATTGGGAACGGGCCGTGGAGGCGCTGGAGGGCCTGGTCCGCGACCTGGCGCCCCGTCCCTGTCCCTTCTGCGGGACGGCGGCCGCCCGGCCTGTCCTCCAGGTCCCCGGGCGTAGGTACGACGCGTGCGCGGGATGCGGAACACTCCGCCGCCGGCCGGCCCCGGATCGGGAGGGGCTCAGCCGGTTCTACCGCGACGAGTATGCCGCGAGCTTCCTGGCGGGGTCGGATCATCCCCGTCGGCGGGCGATGTTCGCCGCCCTCCTAAAGCCCCTCGGGCCCGCCCGGGGGCGCCGGCTGCTGGACCTTGGCGCGGGAAGCGGCCTGTTCGTTCGGATAGCCCGCGAGGCGGGCTGGGAGGCGGACGGGACGGAGCTCTCGACCGAGAGCCGGGCCTGGGCGCGGACGCGCCACGGGATCACCCTCCGCGATCCCGGGACCGATCCGTTGCCCGTGGGTGCCTACGACGTGGTGAGTCTCGTGAATGTCTTGGACCAGGCGCCCGACCCCGCCGCGCTCCTGGGGGCAGCCCGAGCGGCCCTCCGTCCGGGCGGACGCCTGCTGCTGCGCGTGCCCAACGCTGCCTTGCACGCCAGGTGGATCCGGGCCACCGCCCGACTCGGCCTGGGCGGCCTGGCCGTTCTGCACGGGTACGGTTTCACTCCCGCGAGCCTGAGGGCGGCTCTCCTGTCCCAGGGGTTCAGGGTCCTCGCCCTGCGGAACGCGGCCGTCGCCGAGGGGGCCGGGGTCGCCGCGCACTTCGGGCCCCTGGCCGGATTCATCCGGGTGGGGCTCGTCGGGCTGGCAGGGGCCGCGGCCTGGCTCTCTGGCGGCCGCCTGCTCTGGGGTGCCTCGCTCGAGGCCGAGGCGGAGAAGCTCCCGGAGGGCGCTCCGTGACCCACGTGGTCCACATTATCACCCGCCTGGACCGCGGGGGTTCCGCCGAGAACACGCTGTCGTCGGCCCTCGGGCTGGCGGCACGTGGCTACCGGGTGACCGTGCTGACCGGTCCAGGGGACGACCGGCCCTCGAATCTCCTGGGGCGGGTGGAGGCGGCCGGCATCAGGGTGACGATCCTGCCGGCGCTCCGCCGCGAAGTCCGACCGGCTCGCGACCTCACAGCCTGGGGCCATCTCGTCCGCGCACTCCGCCGCGACCCGCCGACAATCGTCCATACCCACGAGTCGAAGGCGGGATTCCTCGGGCGTTGGGCCGCCCGCCTCGCCGGCTGCCAGCGGCTCGTCCATACCCCGCACGGCCACATCTTCTACGGCCATTTTTCCCCGACCCGCACTACCTTCTACGCCATGCTGGAGCGGATCACGGCCCGGATCACAACGCGCCTGGTGGCGCTCACCCCGCGGGAGATTGAGGAGCACCTCGCCCGAGGCGTGGGTCGGAGGGACCAGTGGGTGGCCATCCACAGCGGCGTGCCGCTGGAGCGGTTCCAGGCCGTGGCCCCCGACCCGGATGGGCTCCGTCGCGAGTTGGGCTGTCCGTCCGGCGCCCCGCTGGTCGGCTCGGTGGGCCGCCTAGCAAAGGTCAAGCGGTACCAGGACCTGATTGCGGCTGTGGCCCGCCTGACGCGCCCCGATGTCGCCTGCCTGCTGGTCGGTGACGGGCCGGAGGCCCCCGCCCTCGCCGCGGCGGCTCGGCAGGCCGGCGTGGGCGATCGGGTGCGGTTCCTCGGGTGGCGCGATGACATTCCCCGGATCGTGGGCGCCCTGAACGTCTTCGTCCTGCCGTCGGCAAACGAAGGGATGGGCCGGGTCCTCGTCGAGGCCATGGCGGCTGGGGTGCCGGTCATTGGGACCAGGGTGGGCGGCATCCCGTCCGTCATTGCCGACGGCGAGTGCGGACTGCTGGTGGAGGCGGGGGATGTGGCGGGCCTCTCGGGCGCGATCGGGAAGCTCCTGGCGGACGGCGCGCTGGCGGCCCGGATGGGGGCGGTGGGTCGCCGCCGCGCGCTGGCCTACGGGGTGGAATCCATGGTGGAGAAGCTGGATGGCCTGTATCGGGAGCTCCTTGCGTAGACCCCTCATCGGTTTTCTGCTCTGCCTGATGCTCGCCGAGCCCGCTCAGGCGGTCGAGCAGGCCGTACCGCTCACGGCAGCCTTTCATGTCCACAGCACCTGGAGTACCGGGTCAGACTCGCTGGATGAGCTGGCGGCCGCAGCGGAGCGGGCGGGCATTCGCGCCGTCATCCTGACCGAGAACTACCTGGCCCGGGTCGAGTACGGGCTCCTTCCGTTCCGGCGAGTCTTCCGCTGGAGCGAGGGGGTCCCCTCCCTCACCCCCGAGACGCTCCCGGTGTACCTGGCGGCCGTGCGGGAGGCGCAAGCGCGGCACCCCGGTGTCCTGCTGGTCCCCGGCCTGGAGGTCCTCCCCCACTACCACTGGTCCGGCTCACCCTGGAACGGAACCCTCACCCTCCACGACACGCAGAAGAACCTCCTGGTGGTCGGGCTCGACCTGACCGCGCTGAGGGGGCTGCCCGTGGCCGGCAGCACGGAGGGGGTCCCCATCCGCTGGGGACTTTCGGCTGCGGCGCTCTTCGGGGCCGTCGTCCTGGCGACCGCCGGGGTGTATCTGGCCGGGAGCCGGAGGCGCCGGCGGATTCGCCTCCAGCGGGTCGCCCTCGTTCAGGTGCGTCGGCACGGCCTGCCGGGGCTCGCGTTGATCCTCCTGGGAGCTCTCCTCCTGCTGAACAACTTCCCCGTCCGGGCCTTCCCCTTCGACCTGTACCGGGATGCCGGGCTGGCCCCGCACCGGGCCCTCATCCGGTACGCCGCGGAGGTGGGGGGGCTCACCTTCTGGTCGTTCCCGGAGGCACGCGATTTGCACACCCTGGCCCGGGGCCCGTTCCGGATCACCCTCCGGACCGACCCGTACCCCGAGGACCTCCTGGCCACCGACGGGTACACCGGCTTCGGCGGCATCTACGAGGATACAACGACCTTCACCTTCCCGGGCGGGGGATGGGATCGGCGGCTTCAGGAGTTCGCTGTGGGGCGGCGCAGCACACCGGGCTGGGCGGTGGGGGAAGCGGGTTACCACTTCGAGAAGCAGGCGGGCAAGTCCCTGGTCAACGTCGTGACGGTGCTGTGGGTGCGGGAGCGCACGGTGGCGGGGGTGACGGAGGCCCTCCGGGCCGGTCGGGGCGTGGCGGTTCAGGGGGTGGCCGCCTACCGCCTGAGCCTGGACCGGTTCGAGGTCTTGGCGGGGGAGCGGAGCGCGGGAATCGGGGAGACCCTTGTTGCCTCGCCCGGCGCGCCTGTTCTGGTCCGGACGACTGTGGCGGCAAGCGATGGCAAGGCGCACCCCGTGGAGGTCCTCCTCATCCGGTCCGGGGAGGTGGTAGCCCGCATGGCGGGGCCCACGCCTCTGACCCTGGAGTACCGGGAGGGGGAACGTGCGGGAGCCGCGGTAGTCTTCCGCGTCGAGGCTCGGGGGGAGGTCCCCCATCGGCTCCTCAGCAACCCCATCTTCGTCCGTCCCGGAGGGGCCGGGGCGTGATCGTCGCCATCCACCAGCCCCAGTACCTGCCCTGGATCGGCTACTTCGACAAGATGGACCGGGCCGATGCCTTTGTGCTCCTGGACACGGTGCAGTTCAAGAAGAACGAGTGGCAGAATCGGAACCGGATCAAGACCCCCGAGGGCTGGCAGTGGCTCACCGTCCCGGTCCTGCACCGATTCCCCCAGCGGATTGACGAGGTCCAGATCCCGGCCGAAGACCCCTGGGCACGCAAGCATTGGCACGCCCTCCAGACGCACTACGGCGCGGCCCCCTTCTTCGCGCCCCATGCTCCCTTCCTGACCGACTGCTACGGCCGCCCCTGGGAGCGCCTGGTGGACCTCACCTGCCATCTCATCGAGTACCTGGCGTCCGCCCTCGGGGTCCGCGCGCGCCTGGTCCGCGCCAGCGCCGGGAGCTTCCCGGAGGACCCCACGGGCCGGCTGGTGGCCATCTGCCGGTGGCTCAAGGCGTCCACCTACCTGGCCGGGCGTGACGGGGCGGGCTACATGGACCTGGCACAGTTCACGGCCGCCGGGGTCGCGGTCCAAACCCAGGCCTTCACCTGCCCCGTCTACCCCCAGCGCTACGGGGCCTTCCAGCCCGACCTGTCGGTGGTGGATCTCCTGTTCAACTGCGGGCCCGAAGGCTTGGCCCGCCTGCGCCGCCAGCGCGGGGAGGGGTGATGCGCATCCTGGCCATCGGCTCCCATCCGGACGACATCGAGTTCGGCTGCGGCGGGACCCTGATCAAGTACACCCGCGGGGGCCACGACCTCTTCCTGATGGTGCTGACCGCCGGGGATGGGGGTGGGGACGCCTCGTGCCGCCGGCGGGAGCAGGAGGCGGCGGCCGCCGTCCTGGGGGCGAAGGAGGTGTTCTGGGGGGAGTACGGGGACACTCAGATCCCCGTGAACCAGGCCCTCATCCAGAAGATCGAGGACGTGGTCCGCAGCGTGGCCCCGGACTTCATCTTCGTCCACTACGGGGAGGACACCCACCAGGACCACCGGCACCTGGCGGCCTGCACCATCTCCGCGACCCGGTACACCCGGAACGTCCTGTTCTACGAGGGGCCGACCACCAACAACTTCAGCCCGAGCGTCTTCGTGGACATCGAGAGCGCTCTGGAGGAGAAGGTCCGGGCCCTCCAGGCGCACGCCTCCCAGGTCCTGAAGACGAACATCGAGGGGCTCTCCATCGTGGACCTGTGCCGGGCCTCGGCCCACTTCCGGGGGATCCAGGGGCGGGTCCGGTGCGCGGAGGGGTTCGTGCCCCTGCGGCTCTTTATCAATGTCCGTTGAGGCGGAGGGCGGGGGAGTGCGGGAACCGGTGATCCCCCACTCGCGACCGAGCCTGGGGGCGGCAGAGGCCGAGGCGGCGGCCGCCGTCCTCCGCTTAGGGCAGGTCGCCCAGGGGCCCGAGGTCGCCGCCTTCGAGGCGGAGGTGGCGGCCCGGATGGGGCTCCGGGGCGGGGTGGCCGTTGCCTCGGGGACCGCGGCCCTGCACCTGGCCCTCCTGGCCCTGAAGGTCGGGCCGGGGGACGCCGTTCTCCTCCCCAGCTACACCTGCGCCGCCCTGCTCCATGCGGTCCGCCTGGCCGGCGCGGAGCCGGTCCTGGCCGACGTGGACCCGGCGACCGGGAACCTGGACCCGGAGGCGGCCCGGAGAGCCCGGACTCCCCACTGCCGGGCCCTGATCCTGGTCCACGCCTTCGGGTTGCCGGCCGACGCGGAGGCACTGCGCGGCCTGGGCCTGCCGATCGTCGAGGACTGCGCCCAGGCCCTGGGGGCGACGGCCGGCGGCCGGCCCGTGGGCAGCCGGGGGGAGATGGCCATCTGTTCCTTCTATGCCACCAAGGTTATCGCTACGGGGGAGGGGGGGATGCTGCTGAGTGACCGGCCGGAGGTTCTGGCCGTGGCCCGGGAGCTCCGGGCCTACGACGAGGCACCCGACGCCCGCCTCCGGTTCAACTACAAAATGACGGACCTTCAGGCGGCCGTAGGGCGGGTTCAGCTCGGCCGCCTCCCGGAGCTCCTGGGGCGCCGGGCCGCCATCGCCGAGACCTACGGGAAGGCCCTGGACGATGCCCCGGTGAGCCTCCCGGCGGAGGTCCCGGGGCGCATCTACTACCGGTTCGTCATCCGGGTGCCGGGCGGGGCCGAGGCCGCCCTCCAGGCGTTTGCCGGGCGGGGGATCACGTGCCGGCGGCCGGTTCATACCCCGCTGCACCGCCTCCTGGGGAAGGAAGGGTTCCCGGGGGCGGAGGAGGCCTGGCGCACCTCCCTCTCCCTTCCCTGCGCGCCGGCCCTGACGGACGGGGAGGTCACCCGCGTCGCCGAGGCCGCCCGGGCCATTCTTGGAAGGCGCCGGCCATGAACGGAGCGGCGGCCTGGCCCACCCGGAAGCGGATCGCCGCCTATCTGGGGCTCGTTCTCCTCTTCCTGGGACTTTTCCTGATCCCCGTCCGGGGCTGGTTCGCGGAGCGCGGGGGGCGGTGGCTCTACATACTCCTGTTCTCGGGCACCCTGAGCGCGCTCCTCGTCCCGCCGGTCCGGGCGGTGGCCCGCCGCTCCGGAGTCCTCGACCTCCCGGATCCCCGGAAGCTCCACGGCAGGGCCACGCCCCTCTTGGGAGGGGTGGCTCTCTTTGCCGCATTCTGCCTCTCCCTCCTGGCCAACTCCATCTTCTCCCGGGACCTGCTGGGCATCCTCCTGGGGTCCGCGCTCCTGGTGGCGGTGGGGGTGGCGGACGACATCCGGCCGGTTCCGGCCGGCCTGAAGCTCGCGGCCCAGGTCGCGGCCACGGCGCTCGTCATGGCCAGCGGGCTCACGCTGGACGTGCTCCCGCCAGCCCTGGGCGGGTGGACCTGGGGAGCGAATGCCCTCCTCACGTTCCTCTGGATCCTCGGCATCACCAACGCCATGAACTTCTTCGACGGGATGGACGGGCTGGCGACCGGCCTCGGCGCCGTCACCGCCTTCTTCCTGGGGGTCCTGGCCTACCAGAACCACCAGCCGTTCCTCGGCTGGCTGGCGGCTGCCACCATGGGGAGCTGCCTGGGATTCCTCCCCTATAACTTCCGTCCCGGCCGCCCGGCCAGCATCTTCCTGGGGGACTCCGGGGCCGCCTTCATCGGGTTCGTCCTGGCGGCCCTGGCTGTGAAGGGGGACTGGGCAGAGAATAACCCGGTGGTGGCCCTGACGGCCCCTCTGCTGGTCTTCGGCATCTTTATCTACGATATGGTCTACATCACCACTAACCGGATCTGGTCGGGGAAGGTCCGGTCCTTCAAGGGCTGGATCGAGTACGTGGGGCGGGATCACCTCCACCACCGGCTGGAGGCCCTCTTCGGGGGGAGGGCGCAGAGCGTTCTCTTTATCTACGGGATGAGCGTCTGCCTGGGGCTGACCGCCACGGTCCTCCGCCACGCCGACACCCGCGACGCCCTTCTCCTCATCGCCCAGGGGGTGATCATCCTCCTCATCGTCACCATCCTGGAGCGGGAGGGGAACCGGCGGCTGCGGGAGGGGGGCGTCAGGGCGGGAGGAGCTCCAGGATCTTCACCAGGAGGTGCTCCGGGTCGAAAGGCTTGAGGACGTGGAGGTTGGCCCCGGCTGCCGTGAAGGCAGCCCGGTCGGCCGGGCTGGAGCGGGTGCTGAAGATGATGATGGGGATGGCCGCCGTGACCGGGTCCCCCTTCAGGGCCCGGGCCACGGCGTACCCGTCCAGGCGGGGGAGCATGACGTCCAGGACGATGAGGTCGGGGCGGGCGGAGCGGGCCGTCTCCAGGCCGGCCTGGCCGTCCCGGGCGGTCAGAACCTGGAAGCCCTTGGAGGCCAGGTACTCCGACAGGAGAGTGAGGGTCGGGCGCTCGTCATCCACCACCAGGATGGTGCGCTGGTGGCCTGGGAAGGGATGGGGCATGGGCAGGCCCAAAAAAAGCGTGCGCGGGTGTATTTTTTGCTTGCATTTTGAGGGAAAGACGGTATAAACGCAAACAATTTGGGGGCCCGAGCAAGGGGGTTCTCGCGGGCAATCCGCTGCCAGACGCAGAAAGGGGGTGGGGAATTGCACGCCTTGGGGACGCACCTCTTGGTGGAGCTCCACGGTTGTGACCCGGACAAACTCAAGCACGTGGATATCGTGAGGGACACCATGGTTTCCGCAGCCCGGGCGTGCAAAGCGACCGTTGTGGACGTCGCGTTCCACGAGTTCAACCCCTTTGGCGTCAGCGGCGTCGTGGTCATTGCCGAGTCTCACCTTTCCATTCACACCTGGCCCGAGTACCGGTACGCCGCGCTGGATATCTTCACCTGCGGCACCGTGATCAAGCCCCAGGAGGCCGTTGAGCACATCGCGCTCCGGTTCGGGTGCGCCACCCCCTCCATCGTGGAGGTGAAGCGGGGTGTCATCCCGGGCGCCAGCCGGAAGCTCCCCCACAAGATCCCCGCCGACCGGCCGGCAAAGGCCAGCCGTCGGCCCCTCGTGGCCGTCCCCTCCTAGTCTCCCTCCTGCCCTCCCGACTTTTTGATTGCGCGGGGGCGGGCCTTGCCGTATAGTCCACACTTCGTTGGGAGCGTTGAGCCGCCCGGCACGGGGCCGGGCCGCCCGCGGCTCCCGGACCACGGACCACCCCGGTGAAGCAGGCCATCGGCTGGCGTTTCTCTGCGGTCCTCCTCTGCGCGGGTCTCAGTCTCCTGTACCTCCTCCCCTCCCTGGTCGGTCCGCAGCGCCTCCCCTCCTGGTGGGGCTACGTCCGGCCCTTTCTCGTCACCCCAGCGCCCGAGCCGATCAATCTGGGGCTGGACCTCCAGGGCGGGATGCACCTCGTCCTGGAGGTGGATACCGCCCAGGCCGTCGCCAGCGCGGTGCTCCGGCGGGCCGCCGAGCTTCGCCGCGCCTTCGAGCGGGAGGGCCTGAAGGGGGTGACGGTGGAGCCGCAGGGGGGGCGGACCCTGCGCCTCCGGTTCCCGGACCCGAAGGACCAGGAGAAGGCCGAGACGGTCCTCGGCGCCTACCGGGAGATGACCCGGACCGACGGGGAACAGCCCGGCGAGATCCTCCTGCGCGTCAGCGATGCCGAAGCGAACCGGATCACCGAGGCCGCCGTGGATCAGAACGTCGAGAAGATCCGGAACCGCGTGGACCAGTTCGGGGTGACGGAGCCGCTCATCCAGCGGGAGGGGGCGAACCGGATGGTGGTCCAGCTCCCGGGGATCAAGGACCCGCAGCGGGCCATCAATCTGATCGGGCAGACCGCCCTGCTGGAGTTCAAGCTGGTGGACGACCGGCTCAGTCCGAAGGAGGCCCTGGCCGGCAAGGTCCCGGACGGGTCTGAGATCCTCTATCAAAAGATGGTGGACGAGAAGGGCAACGTGGTGGGCCGAGAGCCCTACCTCCTGGAGAAGAAGACCCTCCTGACCGGCGGCACCCTGACCTCAGCCGAGGTCCGGATCAACCGGGACACGAACGAGGCCTACGTGGGGATCGAGTTCGACCGGGATGGCGCGCGGATCTTCTCGGAGGTCACGGAAAAGAGTGTGGGGCGCCGGCTGGCCATCGTTCTGGATGGGAACGTCTACTCCGCGCCCCGCATCAACGAGCGGATCCCGGCGGGCCAGGCCCAGATCACCGGGCGATTCAAGATGGAGGAGGCCCGGGACCTGGCCATCGTGCTCCGGGCAGGCGCGCTGCCCGCGCCGGTGAACATCGTCTCCAACCTGACGGTGGGCCCCTCCCTGGGGCAGGATTCCATCGCCGCCGGGATCCGGGCCAGCCTCCTGGGGGGGCTGCTGGTAATCGTGCTAATGGCTGTGTACTACCGGGGGTCGGGCCTGATCGCCGACGGGGCGCTCCTCCTGAACCTCCTCCTGCTCATGGGGGCGTTAGCCATGATCCGGGCCACCCTGACGCTCCCGGGCATCGCGGGCATCGCGCTCACCATCGGCATGGCGGTGGACAGCAACGTCCTCATCTTCGAGCGGATCCGGGAGGAGCTCCGCCTGGGGAAGACGGTCCGGGCCGGGATTGACGCCGGCTACGAGAAGGCCTGGGTGGCGATCATTGACTCTCACGTGACCACCCTCATCACGGCCTTCGCCCTGTTCCTCTTCGGCTCCGGGCCGGTGAAAGGGTTCGCTGTCACCCTCTCCCTGGGCGTGATGATTAATTTGTTCACGGCCATCGTGGGGACCAAGGTGGTTTTCGATTGGCTGACGGCGCGGTATCACATCCGGCGCCTGAGTATTTAGACCGCGGGTCGGTCGAGCGCATGGAACTGCTGACGAACACGAAGATCGACTTCATCAGCCGACGCAAGGCGGCCTTCGTCGTCTCGGGAGCCCTGGTTCTCCTGGGGACCGTGGCCATGGTCCAGATCTGGCGGGGCGCGGCCAACCTGGGGAACGACTTTGCCGGGGGGACCTCGGTCCAGGTCCGCTTCCGGGACCCCGTGGAGCTGGGCGAGGTCCGGACGGCCCTGTCGCGGGGCGGGCTCACGGAATCGGACCTGCAGCAGTTCGTGGGGGGGCGCCGGGTCCTGGTCCGCCTCAAGGCGAAAGGGGAGTCGGCAGCCGGGACCGCCCGGGGGGTGGAGGAGGGGCTCCGGACAGCCTTCCCGCAGAATCCCCTCGAGCTGGAGAGCTCCAACGAGGTGGGGCCGGTCATCGGGCGGGAGCTCCAGAAGGCCGCGCTCTGGGCCATCCTCATCTCGCTGGTAGGAATCGTCGCCTACATCGCGTGGCGGTTCGAGTTCCGGTTCGGGATCGCCGCCGCGGTCGCCACCTTCCACGATGTCCTGGCGGTCCTGGGCGCGCTCTACCTGCTGGACCTGGAGATCACCCTCCTTGTGGTCACCGCCCTCCTCACCCTGGCTGGCTACTCGCTCAC
Organism: Candidatus Methylomirabilota bacterium; assembly: GCA_022614955.1. Taxonomy (GTDB): domain Bacteria; phylum Methylomirabilota; class Methylomirabilia; order Methylomirabilales; family JACPAU01; genus JACPAU01. Next base: position 8,161 of record JAKEHP010000163.1, on the reverse strand, counting down.
TGACACCGTCGTCATCTACGACCGGATCCGGGAGAACCTCCGGGCGCGCCGGCGGGAGACGCTGGCCCAGACCATCAATGCCAGCATCAACCAGGTGCTCGCGCGCACCCTGATGACCTCCCTCACCACGCTGCTGGCCGTCCTCGCCCTGCTCCTCGTGGGGGGCGAGGTCCTCCGGGATTTCGCCTTCTCCCTCTTCCTCGGCATCATCGTGGGGAGCTACTCCTCCTGGTTCGTCGCGAGTCCCATCGTCTACGAGTGGCGCCTGGCGGCGGATCGCCGACGGCGCCGCCCCGCCCGGGCCTGACCTCCGAACTCCTTGATATTGTTACCATGGCATGCGAATTGCTGCCCCTTGTCAGGCCGGAGTGGTTTCGCCCCATTCGCGGTCGGTTGTGAGACTTTCGTGGAGCCCCAGATGGCCAGACGGTGGTTCCGGCGGCGAAACTTCCTCATCCACCCCACCTATCAGTTGGCGAGCGCCTTTACCGCCATCATCTATATCCTCGCCTATTCTATGCTCCTCGCATTTCTCATTTTCTTCCCCCTCGAGTGGGAATTCACCGCCGCCGGGGACTTTCAGGAGCAGCTCGAGCTCGCGCAGCAGATCCTGCGGCTGCACGGGCGGGTCTGGCCCAGCATCCTCATCATCGCCCTCCTCGTGGGTGTCCATGCCGTCCTCCGAGCCCACCGGACGGCCGGGCCCCTCTTCCGGCTCCAGGAGACCCTGCGGGCGTACGGGCGCGGGCAGTTCGGCCTCCGCATGCGGCTCAGGCGGCGTGACTGGTTTCGGGAACTGGAGGCCTGCGTCAATGAGCTCGGCGCCAGCCTGCAAGAGCGCTGGGCGCGTTTTGAGGCGCGGCGCGAGAACGCCGCGAAAGGGGTGGAGACCCTCCGGCGGCACCTCCAGGGGTGTGGCGGGTCGGATCCGCTGGCGGAGCGCCTGCTCGCCCAGGTCCGGGACGAGCTGGAAGCCCTGCGGCGGGAAGCCGAGGCGCGCGGGACCGCATGAGGCCGGGCCAGCGTGGCGTCGTGGGCCCGCGGGAGTGACCAGCGGACAGATCCCCGAGCGATGCGCGCGGGACGGACCGGAATCCGCCGGCTTTGCGCTTGACTTGACCCGGCCCGTGTGTATAGTGGCCAACATACCTCGCCCCGCTTGAGCGCGGAGCGGCGCGCGAGGGGGCGCGGGGACGGCCCCCAGGGGACCGCGCAGGAAGGATGCCGAAAGGCATGGCAGCCATCAAGTACTACCGGGCGCTGGTCCGCGGGGAGGGAAGCGAGAGCGTCTTCCCGGAAGAGCAGGAGGTCTGGGAGGAACCTCTGGAGGCTGGGGGGGACGGGACGGAGGACACCACGATCTTTGTTGCATCGCTCCTGGTGGATCCCGAAGCGCTGGTAGAAGCGGGGGAGCAGGCGCGAATCGGCCTCGGACGGGTGGAGGTGCGGAAGGTCATCCTCCGAGAGGCGTAGCGCGCGGGGCGGGAGCATGGGGGGAGCGGCGGGAGAGGAGGCGGCCGTCATTGCCGCGTGCTTTGAGGAGAGCGCGGCGGTGAAGCGCGCCTTCGCGGCGGAGGCTCTCCCCCGCCTGGTGGCGGCGGCCGAGATGACGGTGGAGACGCTGCGGCGGGGGGCGATGCTTCTGTTCTTCGGGAACGGTGGGAGCGCAGCCGACGCCCAGCACCTGGCGGCCGAGTTCGTGAACCGGTTCCGGCTGGAGCGGGCCCCGCTACCAGCCCTCGCCCTCACCACCGATACCTCGGCCCTCACCGCCATCGGCAACGACCGGGACTTCGGGGAGATCTTCGCGCGACAGGTGGAGGCCTTGGGGAAGCCGGGGGACCTCGTGTTCGCGCTCAGCACGTCGGGGAAGTCGCGAAACGTCCTGCGGGGCGTGGAGGCTGCCCGGGCCCGCGGTCTGAAGACGGTGGGGCTCACGGGGGGGGATGGCGGCCGCCTGGCTGCCCTGGTGGACCTGGCTCTGGTGGTTCCCTCCCGCTCCGCGGCGCGGATCCAGGAGGTTCACATCACAATCGGCCACGCTCTCTGCGAGGTCGTGGACCGGGCCTTCACCAGGCCCGGGACCACGTCGGGGGCCACCGGCCGCCGCCCGTAAGGGGCGGGGCGGGTCCGGTGGCGGGGAGGAGGAGCATCGCAATGGGGAAGGCTATGCGGATGGCGGGGGTACTCCTCGCTGCCCTGACCCTCACTCTGGCCGGCCCGGAGGCCGAGGGGCAACAGGTCCCGGCCCCCGAGCCGCCGGCGAGTGCCGAGGCGGCGGCGGGGGTGTACGTCGTCCGTCCCGGGGACAACCTCTGGACCCTCTCCGGTCAGTTCCTGCACAACCCGTTCCTCTGGCCCAGGATCTGGGAGCGAAACAAGTTCGTCGTCAACCCGAATCGGATCTATCCGGGGGATCCCCTCTTCATCCCGGGCTTCGTCCCGGCCGCGCCCGAGGCTGTCGCTCTGCCGGCAGCCCCGGCAGCAGTCGTCCCCGCACCGGTGGCTCCACCCGCGGCCCCGCCGGAGCCGATTGCGGCCGCGCCGACTGAGCCGGCCGCTCCAGCCGCTCCAGCCGCCCCCGCGGTGGCACCCCAGGAGCCGGAGCCAGCCCCGACCACGATCGCGCCCCCGCCGGCGGTCATTCCTGTCGTGACCCGCGGGCAGGCCATCTGCCTCGGGTTCATCCACGAGGGGGGGCCCCTGGGCGTCGGGAACATTCTCCGACCGCTCCGCGATAGCTTCACCATCGGGCCCCACGATACGGTCTTCCTGACGCTCCGCTCCGGCACCTCCGTCCAGGTGGGGGAGGTGCTCCAGGTCGTCCGCCAGGAAAATCCGGTCACCCATCCCAGGGCCGGCGGCGTCCTGGGACGCTTCGTTCGGGGCCGGGGACTCCTCCAGGTGACGGAGGTCCAGGACCAGTCCATCCGGGCGAAGGTCATCTACGGGTGTGAGGACATGACCGCGGGGGATACGCTCCTTCGGTTCCAGGAGAGCGAGATCCCGGCGCTGGGTACGGCGGCTCCGACCGCCCTCAGTGCAGACGGGATGATCGTCCGCACGGACTTGAGCCGCGTCTCGGTGGGAGAGCTCCACATGGTCTACATTGACCTGGGGCTCAAGGCCGGCATTGTCCCTGGCGATGTCTTCTCGGTCCACCGGGAGACCGGGCGCGTCGCCGATCCCCGCGGCTGGGGGACGATCCGCCTGACCCCCACCCTGCGGGGGGAGCTGGTGGTGGTCCGGGTGACCGAGCGGACCGCCACGGCGCGGGTCCTGCGGAGCGACCTCGACCTCCGGATCGGGGATCGCGTCCGGCTGGCGGCGAAGATGCCGTAAGGAGCACGCCCCCGGCGGGGGGGGAGGAGCGGGCGTGGAGGAGCGGGAAGCCCTGGTCGCCCTCGCCCTCCTCCCGGGCCTGCCGCCGGCAGGGGCAGCGGGCCTCCTGGCCCGATTCGGGGAGGCCCGGGCTCTCCGCACCGCGTCGCCCGAAGCCCTGACCGCCGTCCCCGGGGTGACGCGCGAGGTGGCCGCGCGCCTCCGCGATCCCGCGTTGGCCGAGGAGGTAGGACGCGAGCTCCGCCGCCTGGATGCCCTCGGGTGCTCCGCCGTCACGCTCACCGACCCTACCTACCCGCCGCTGCTCCGCCAGATCCCGGATCCTCCCCCGGCCCTCTTCATCCGGGGGAGCCTTTCCTCACCCGAGGAGATGGCGGTCGCGGTGGTGGGGGCCCGGCAGGCCACCCCCTATGGCAGGATGGTGGCGGAGCGGCTGGCCGGCGACCTAGCCCGGGCCGGCGTGGCGGTGGTGAGCGGCTTTGCCCGGGGGATCGACGCGGCGGCCCACCGGGGGGCGCTGCACGCCGGAGGGGTCACAGTGGGGGTCCTGGGGTGCGGCCTCGACGTGACCTATCCCGCCGGGTCGGGCGGCCTCGCCGACAATGTGGTCCGCCGGGGAGCGCTCCTGAGCGAGTTTCCCCTGGGGACGCGGCCGCTGCCGGTGAACTTCCCCCGGCGCAACCGGATCATCAGCGGGCTCTGCCGCGGCGTGGTTGTGGTGGAGGCGGCGGAGCGGAGCGGGGCTCTCGTGACCGCCCGCTGCGCCCTGGAGCAGAACCGGGAGGTGTTCGCTGTCCCCGGCCCCGTCACAGCCCCCACCTCGGCCGGGGCGAACCGCCTCATCAAGGCGGGGGCAAAGCTCACGGAGGACTGGGCCGACGTGCTGGAGGAGCTGATCCCGGGCTGGGTGAGGCCCGCGGCGGCCCCGCCCCTCGACCTCCCCGAAGAGCTGCCAGAGGAGGCCCGGCTAGTATGGGGGGCGCTGGCTGCCGAGCCGGCCCACATTGATACGGTAGCGACCCGCACGGCGCTTCCCCCGGGGAGGGTGGCGGCCGGTCTCCTGGCCCTGGAGATGGCGGGGTTCGTCCGACAACTGCCGGGCCAGACCTACGTCAGGGCTGCTGATCGGGTATAATATCAGGATGCGATGGCCGGGCGCGACCCGGTCACGGGCTATCATTAGAGGAGCGAGACACACCGTGCCCAAGTCGCTGGTCATCGTGGAGTCACCGGCCAAGGCGAAGACCATCAACAAGTTCCTGGGGCGGAACTATGTGGTCAAGGCCTCCCTGGGGCACGTCCGCGACCTGCCGGTGAAGAAGCTGGCGGTGGACGTGGAGCATAACTTCAAACCCCAGTACGAGGTCATCAAGGGCCGGGAGAAGGTGGTGGCCGAGCTGAAGAAGGCGGCCAAGGCCTCCGCCGCCGTCTTCCTGGCCGCAGACCCGGACCGGGAGGGGGAGGCGATCTGCTGGCACCTGGCCCAGGAACTCAAGGGGGCGCGCAGGCCGGTCCACCGGGTCCTCTTCAACGAGATCACCAAGCGGGCCGTGCAACAGGCCTTCGCCAATCCCGGGAAGATCGATCCCCGGAAGGTGGAGGCTCAGCAGGCTCGCCGGATCCTGGATCGCCTCGTTGGCTACAAGATCAGCCCCCTCCTGTGGGAGAAGGTGCGACGCGGGATCTCGGCGGGCCGGGTCCAGTCGGTGGCGCTGCGCCTCGTCGTGGACCGGGAGAAGGAGGTCCGGGCCTTCGTCCCCACCGAATACTGGACGGTGGACGCGCGGCTCGCCGCGGGGCAACCCCCGGAGTTTACGGCGCGGCTTCTGAAGGCCGACGGGGAGAAAGTCCGGCTCCCGGACCAGGCGGCGGCGGCCGCCGCCGTGGCCGAGCTGGAGCGGGCGACCTTCCGGGTGGCCCACCTCGCCACCAAGGAGCGGAGGCGGCACCCCGTCCCCCCCTTCATCACCAGCAAGCTGCAGCAGGAGGCGGCTCGGAAGCTGGGGTTCACGGCCCGGAAGACGATGCAGGTGGCCCAGCAGCTCTACGAGGGGATCGAGCTGGGGGAGGAGGGGGCCGTCGGCCTCATCACCTACATGCGGACCGACTCCACCCGGGTGTCAGCCGAGGCGGTGGCGGAAGTTCGGGCCTACATCGTCGAGAAGTTTGGGGGGGCCTTCCTCCCGGAGACCCCCCCGGCCTACAAGAGCGTCCGGGGCGCCCAGGAGGCCCACGAGGCCATCCGGCCCACCTCGGTCATGCGGGAGCCGGGGGCGGTCCGGGCCTCCCTGACCAGGGACCAGCTCGGCCTGTACACCCTCATCTGGAACCGGTTCGTCGCCTCCCAGATGCCGCCGGCGCTTTTCGATGTCACCACGGCCGACATCGCGGCGGGACGGTTCCTCCTGCGGGCCACCGGGCGGGTGATCCGGTTCCCGGGGTTCATGCGGCTGTACGTGGAGGGAACCGACGAGGTGCCGAAGCGTCCGCCCCACGAGACGGAGGAGGAGAACGCCAACGGCGAGGCGGCAGAGGCGGCGGAGCTGACTCTCCCGCCGATGCGGGAGGGGGAGGTCCTGGCGCTCCGGAGTGTGTCCCCGGAGCAGCACTTCACCCAGCCCCCGCCCCGCTACACCGAGGCGACCCTGGTGAAGGAGCTGGAGGAACGGGGCATCGGCCGGCCCAGCACCTACGCCGCCATCCTCTCCGTCATCCAGAACCGGGACTACGTGGTGAAGGAGAAGGGGAAGTTCGTCCCGTTGGAGCTGGGGGAGATCGTGGTGGATCTCCTCCTCAAGTCCTTCCCCCGGATCATGGACTACGAGTTCACCGCCCTCATGGAGAGCCGCCTGGATGAGATTGAGGAGGGGAAGGCGGAGTGGCTGGAAGAGATGCACCGCTTCTACCACTTCTTCGCCAAGTGGCTGAAGGAGGCGAAGGCCTCCATGGCCAACATCAAGGCGATGGAGGAGGAAACGGAGGAGCGGTGCGAAAAGTGCGCCGCCCCCATGGTCATCAAATGGGGCCGGTTCGGGAAGTTCCTGGCCTGCTCCACCTACCCCAAGTGCAAGGCGACCCGGGAGCTGCCGCGCGGCAACGGGGACGGGGCAACCGCGGAGGCGGCTCCCCCCGAGGCGGCGCCGCAGTCCTGCGAGAAGTGCGGCCGGCCCATGGTCCTGAAGAAGGGACGGTACGGCCCCTTCCTCGCCTGCTCCGGCTACCCGGAGTGCCGGACGGTGATCCGGGTGGACGGCGGGAAGCGGGCAGCCGCATCGCCCCCGGAGCCGACGAACGAGATCTGCGAAAAGTGCGGGGCGCCCATGGTGATCCGGACGGGCCGGTACGGCCGGTTCCTCTCCTGCTCCACCTACCCGAAGTGCAAGGCGATCAAGCCGCTTCCGATTGGCGTGGACTGTCCTCAGTGCGGGGCGCCGCTCGCCCAGAAGCGGACCAAGCGGGGAAAGCCCTTCTACGGGTGCAGCACCTACCCGGCCTGCACCTTTGCCCTGTGGGACCGGCCTGTCCCCGAGCCCTGCCCCCAGTGCGGGGCGAAATTCCTGGTGGAGAAGCGGAAGCGGGGGGGTGAGGTGACGCTGAAGTGCGCCGCCGAGGGCTGTGACTACACCAAGATCCCCGGTGCACTGGAACCGGCGGCGGCCCCCGCTTCCTGAAGATTCCTATGCCCCCCGTCGTGGTAATCATCGGCGGTGGTCTCAGCGGGGCAGAGGCGGCCTGGCAGGCCGCCGAAGCTGGCGCGACGGTGCAGCTCTATGAGATGCGGCCGGCCGTCCCCACTCCCGCCCACAAGACCTCTCACCTGGCCGAGCTGGTCTGCAGCAACTCCCTCAAGTCCCTGGAGCTGACCACCGCCAGTGGTCTGCTGAACGCGGAGCTGGGCCGGCTGGGCTCCTTCATCCTGGACGTGGCGAAGCGGCATGCCGTCCCGGCCGGGACCGCCCTGGCCGTGGACCGGGAGGCCTTCGCCGCCGAGGTGACGGCCCGTCTGGCGGGGCATCCCGGCATCACCATCGTCCGGGAAGAGGTGAAGGCCCTCCCGCCCGACCGGCCCTGCATCGTGGCCACCGGCCCCCTCACCTCCGATGCCCTGGCCGAGGATCTCTGCGCGCTCTTCGCCCGCTTCCTGGGGGAGGCGGGGGGGCGCCCCGGGCTGACCCCGGCCGCCGCCCCCCGGGCCCGCCTCTTTTTCTACGACGCCATATCTCCCATCGTGGCGGCCGACTCCGTGGACGGGACGGCGGTGTTCGCTGCCTCCCGCTACGGGAGAGGGGGGGACGACTACCTGAACTGTCCCATGAACGAGGCGGAGTACACCGCCTTCTGGGACGCCCTCCGGGCCGCCGAGCTGTACCCCCTGCACCCCTTCGAGGAGACCCCCTTCTTCGAGGGCTGCCTCCCCATCGAGGAGCTGGCCCGCCGGGGGAAGGAGGCCCTCTGCTTCGGCCCGATGAAGCCGGTCGGCCTCACGGATCCGCGGACCGGCAAGCGCCCCCACGCCGTGGTCCAACTGCGCCGGGAGCACGCCGCCGGGGCGATGCACAGCCTGGTCGGGTTCCAGACCCGGATGCGGCGGGGGGAGCAGCAGCGGATCTTCCGGATGATCCCGGGCCTCGGTCAGGCCGAGTTCCTGCGCTACGGGAGCGTCCACCGGAACACCTACATCGCCAGTCCCCTGCTCCTCGCGCCGACGCTCCAGTTCCGCGGGGACCCCGGCCTCCTCTTCGCCGGGCAGCTCATCGGCGTCGAGGGATACACCGAGTCGGTCGGCGCCGGCCTCCTGGCCGGCCTGAACGCCGCCCGG
>JAKEHP010000003.1 GCA_022614955.1 Candidatus Methylomirabilota bacterium | reverse complement strand
GTGCCGGTGTGCCTCTTCGAGATGCGACCGACCGCCGGCACCCCGGCGCATCAGACCGACCTGCTGGCCGAGCTGGTCTGTAGTAACTCCCTCAAGTCCCAAGAGCTGACGAGCGCGTCGGGCCTGCTGCACGCGGAGGCAGGGCGCCTCGGGTCCGTCATCCAGCAGGCGGCGAGGGCCCACGCGGTCCCGGCGGGCACGGCGCTCGCCGTGGACCGCACCGCCTTTGCCCACGAGGTGACCCGCCGGATCGGGGGCCATCCGCTCGTCACGGTGTGCCGGGAGGAAGTGACGGAAATCCCCGCCGAGCGGCCCGTAGTGATCGCCACCGGTCCCTTGACCTCGAGCCCCCTGGCTGAAAGCCTCCGGTGCCTCTTCCGGGCGTATCTGGAGGAGCAGCCCCCGCAGGGACGCGCGGCAGAAGGTGCGCGGCTCCTCTCTTTCTACGACGCCATCTCACCCATTCTTGCGAGCGAGTCCGTCAACCGGGAGAAGGTCTTTGCCGCCTCCCGCTACGGCAAGGGGGGCGAGGACTACTGGAACTGTCCCATGACCGACGAGGAGTACACGGCCTTCTGGCGCGCCCTCGTGGAGGCAGAGCTGTACCCGCTCCACGATTTCGAAAATCTGGAGGCGGCCTGTTTTTTTGAGGGATGTCTCCCCGTCGAGGAGATGGCACGCCGCGGCCGGGAGGCGCTCCTCTATGGCCCCCTCAAGCCGGTGGGCCTGACGGATCCTCGGACCGGACGACGGCCTTGTGCGGTGGTGCAGCTCCGCCACGAGGACAGGGCGGGGCAGATGGTCAACATGGTGGGCTTTCAGACGCGTCTGAGACGGGCGGAGCAGCAGCGGATCCTCCGGATGATCCCGGGCCTCGAGCAGGCGGAGTTCTTCCGTTACGGCAGCGTCCATCGCAACACCTACATCCCCGCCCCACTCTTCCTAGAACCGACGCTGCAGTTCAGGGGGGATAAAGGGCTCTTCTTTGCCGGCCAGCTCATCGGGGTCGAAGGGTATCTGGAGTCGATGGCCTCTGGGCTGCTCGCGGGGGTCAACGCGGCCCGGCTTGTCCAGGGCCTTGAACCCGTGACCCCCCCGGGCGATACGATGCTGGGAGCGCTCCTTACCTACGTGACGTCCACAGATCCCTCCCGATTCCAACCGATGAATGCGAACTTCGGTCTCCTGCCGCCCCTCGACGTTGTCGTCCGTGATCGGCAGAGGCGCAAAGCGGCCTTGGCCGAGCGCTCCCTCAAGGCCATGGAGGCGTGGATGCGAATTTTTGCTTGATCTTTGAAGCCGCAGGCCGTATCGTCCATTGCCGAGGGGATAGCGGGGTGGAGCTATCCCCTCGGTCGCTATGGGGGCGG
>JAKEHP010000162.1 GCA_022614955.1 Candidatus Methylomirabilota bacterium | reverse complement strand
GGGCGGTTTACCGGGCGGCCCTGGCGGCGGTGGCCGCAGGGGACGCGAGGTGCCCGGAGACGTGGTGGGAAACCATCAAGCGGCACAGCCGGATCGGGCTGTGCAACGGCTTCTACTTCGGACAGTCGGGCCAGGCCTACGTCCCGGCCCGCCAAGAGGTGCGTGCATGAGCGAGCGCCGGTGGCAGGGGGAGCTGCTGGCCCCGGGCGGCAGCGTCGCCATGGTGGAGGCGGCGGTCGCAAACGGGGCCGACGCCATCTACGTGGGGCCGCGGGGGTGGAGCCGGCGGCGGGACACCTACGAGCTGGAGGACGAACAGATCCGCCGGTGTGTGGAGGTCGCCCACGCCGGTGGCGCGAAGCTCCGGGCCGCCTTCAACACCCACCCCCAGAGCAGCGAGGTCCCGGCCCTCCTCCGGAAGGTGGAGCGGTTGGTCGAGTTCGGCATTGACGGGATCATCATGACGGACGTGGGGTGCATCGCCGAGGTGTCCCGCCGCTTCCCGGCCCTCACCATCCATGCCAGTATCGGGGCCAATATCCTCAATAACGAGGACATCCGCTTCTATCGGGAGATCGGGGTGAGCCAGGTGGTGGCCGATACCAAGCTCACCCTCCGGGAGCTGGCCTCCCGGAAGCACGACCTGGAGGTGGGGATCGAGATCCTGATTCACGCCAACAAGTGCTATACCTACCTCGGGAAGTGCTGGATGTCCCCCTACCACCGGTTCGAGCGGGCAGTGGACGAGTTCGGGAAGGACCTGTTCCGCGGGAGCCCGAACCGGGGGGGCCTGGACTACCGGGTCTGCCTGGAGGCCTGGAGCCTCTACAGCGGCGACACGAAATGGGAGGAGCGGGTCGCCCTGAAGAACGACGCCTTCTTCCTTGTGGATGACATCCCCAAGCTCCTGGACCTGGGGGTAAACTGCCTGAAGGTTCAGGGGCGGGAGTACCCGGTGGAGCTGGTGGGCGGGATGATCCGCTTCTACAGGGGGATGATTGACACCTACCTCACCGACCGGAAGAGTTTTTCTCTGCCTGCCTGGAAGGCCCGCCTCTCCGATCTCCGGATGGAGCGGGACCGGGAGCGGACGCAGGGAACACAATCCCTTCTTCAGGAAGCCCGCCTGCCGGTCCTCACGGCGCCGGGCGGCTGCTCCCGGTAGGGAGCCGGCTGCGGCCAGCCGGCGCGGCCCGCCGGGAGTGCCCCGCACGCCTTCATGAGCGCCCGCTGCCGGAAGTGTACCGCCGATGTTCCCGCGGACCACCCGGTGGACGCCTTCGAGCGCATCCGCCTGGCCGACGACCCGGCGGATCCAAGCTGCGGCCACTTCTACGTCGAGACCGTCTACGTCCTGGAGTGCCCTGCCTGCCGGCACCGCCAGGAACACTCCCACCGCGCCACGCCCTACCTGACCCTCGGCGAGGCCCAGAAGGAGCTGGACAGCCTGGAGCTGGGGAAGGGGTGAGCCGACCAGCCCGGGGGGCGGAGCCGTTCGCAGCTGAGGCCAGGGCGGCCAAGCGCGGCGTCTAACACTAGTGGTAGGAGAGGCCGTCTCCCCCCCGGCGCGCGACCGGCCGGGGTGGCGCGGCCCCCGCCTCGGGTGCGGCGGCGTTCAGGGCGTCCAGGAGCCGCCGCAGCCGGCCGTAGTCCCGCCGGTTGAACCGGAGGATGAGGCGGGGAAGGTCGGCCAGCTCCGGCTCGTTCATCTCGTCCGGGTGCGGGCCGTTCCGCTCGATCCGCCCGTCCACCAGGATATCGGCGAACTCGGCGTTCAGGCGGGCGAGCACCTCGTCCGTGAGCGGGGACAGGTGCCGGATGAGCAGGCGCCCGTCCTGGACGTAGCGGGAGGAGTGGTAGTTTCGGTAGAACCGGGCCACCTCCTCGACCGCCTCCTCCGCCCGGTCCGTGATCAGGAACAGGTCGGCATCCTGTGGGGAGATCATCCCCCGATCCAGCATCTGCCGCCGGAGGAAGGTCTCCCACTCCCGCCAGTAGCACCCGCCCGGCGCATCCACGAGGACAATCGGAAGGGGCTGGCTCTTCCCAGTCTGGGCCAGCGTCAGGATCTCGAAGGCCTCGTCCAGCGTCCCGAACCCCCCGGGGAAGAGGGCGATGGCATCCGTCTCCTTGGCGAAGATGAGCTTGCGCGAAAAGAAATACTTGAAATTGATGAGCTTCTCGTCCCCCTCGATGATGCTGTTGGGCCGCTGCTCGAAGGGGAGCCGGATGTTGACGCCGAAGGAGCGCTCCCGCCCGGCCCCCTCCTGCCCGGCCTTCATGATCCCATCGCCGGCCCCCGTGATGACCATGAACCCCAGCTCGCCCACCCCCCGGGCGAAGGCCCGGGCCTGGCGGTACTCGGGACTCTCCGCACCGATCCGGGAGGAGCCGAAGATGGTGACCTTCCGGATGTTGCGGTAGGGGGCGAAGACCTTGAAGGCGTACCGCATCTCCTTCAGGGCCGAGTTGAGGATCTTCAGGTCGCCCCGGTCGGTCTTGTCCTCCACCAGCTTCAGCGCGGTGGCGATGATCTCCCGGATCAGATCCGCGTCGGGCGAGCCGCCCCGGTCCAGGATCAGCCGGAGGATCGCCTCCTCCGTGGCCACCTGACCGGTGCTGAACGGCTTGGTCATCTCGGGTGACTCTCCAGTCGGGAAGGGACGACCCCGCGGGGGGTTGCTCCGGCGGGGTCGCCACGGGTGTGAACACGTCTAGTATATAGCAAGATGCGTACCAGGGAACGGGAGTTTTGAGGGAAGCACCGAGGGTGCCAGCGCCCGCGGGCGGCCTACGCCAGGATGCTCAGTTTGCGGACCATGTTTCGGGAGAAGGCGTCCACGCGGGACAACTCCTCCGGGGAGAAGACCCGGGGGGCATGGCTGGTGAAGACGGCAACCCCCACCTGCCGGTCGGCGCTGGCCAGACCTCGCCAGACGCCGGCCCCCGTCCTGAACATCGTGACGTCGGTCACGTCCCCATCCTCGCTGCTGGCTACATCCGCATGGACGACGGTGCGGCCCTCCCGGATCACCCGGGCCGAGATGCTCTTTGGATCCGCGACGGGGATCCGCAACCCGGTGAAGAGGTGCGCGTTGTGCCCGGCGGAGCCTACCCCAATCAGTTCCTCGGCCCGCAGGGCAAAGAGGTAGGTCCCGTCCACGGCCAGGGCCCGCCGGGCGTGCTCGCAGAGGGCCGAGAGGATCCGGCTCACCGCCGGGTCGAAGCCCAGCTCCCGGCACATCTGCCGGAACTCGGGCGGGTTCATCCCCGTCACCCGCCGGAAGAACGTGTGGGCGTGGTGGACGTGGCGGAGGCCCACCAGCGCACACACCCGGGCGAAGGGGAGATCGGTCTCGATGAGGAGCTGGTACGCCCGCCGGACCCGGAGCCGGGTCACGAACTGCATCGGGCTCACGTGGACCCGCTCCCGGAAGAGGCGGGTGAGGGTGGTGTGGGAGCACCGCGCCGCCGAGAGCAGCTCCTCCAGCCGGATGCGCCGGTGGTAGTTGGTGGCGAGAAAGTCCATCACGCGGTCCACGCGCTCGTCGGAGGCGACTGTGTGGCCGAGCTGCTGGAAGAGACGGGAGCCTGAGGGAGGGCGCTCGGGTGAGAGAGGGGAGGTCCTGGCGGGGATGGCAGGGCTCGCCGGGAGTGATTCGAGGAGACGGTGCACCCGGTCGGAGAGGAGCGTCAGGCTGAAGGGCTTCCGGAAGTACCCCGCAATGCCCTCGGTGGCCAACGCCTCTGTCTTCGGCGGCTCCGGGTGCGCGGTGATCACCAGGATGGGAACCTTCAGGTCCACGAGGCGGATCTCCCGGACCAGGGCCACCCCGTCCGGCCCGGGCATCTTGATGTCGGCGATAAGGAGGTCCACCCCCTCCTCTCGGAATACCTGCAGCGCATCCGGGGTGGAACCCGCTGTCAGGACCCGGTAGCGCGGGCTGAGCGCGATCCGCAGCCCCTCCAGGATCCCGGCGTCATCATCCACCACCAGGATGGTCCGCTTCGCGGCTCCCCCGACCAGGATCATCCCCGCTCCCTCCTCCGGCCGCCTCCTCCCTCGGGCCTCGTGATGCTCGTCATTTGGCCCTGCACCCCCGCCGTCGTGTGAGGATTATGT
>JAKEHP010000161.1 GCA_022614955.1 Candidatus Methylomirabilota bacterium | reverse complement strand
TCAGGCGATCCTCAAAGCCAACGGGTTCACCGTGCTGGAACGGCCGGTGTGGGGCGGGACGGTCCCGGTGGGAGTCAGGCAGGTGGTGGAAGGGAGCCGGTAGGGAGGTCATCAGGTCGCAGGCCCTCGCAGGCTGCACGGGTCCCACCTCCGGCCGGCTACCGTCCACCGTTCTCCGCCTTACCTTTCCCTCCATGAACGGCACATCCAACATTCCGATCCCGCGGAACGAGCCGGTGCTGAGCTACGCGCCGGGTACCCCCGAGCGGACCGCGCTCAAGGCCGCACTGAGTGCGGTCGGCGCCGAGCGGCCGGAGATCCCCGCCGTGGTGGGCGGCCGGGAGATCCGCACCGGCCGCACCCACGATGTGGTCTCGCCCCATTGCCACCAGCGGGTACTGGCGAAGGTGCACGAGGCCGATGGGGCCGCCATCACCGCCGCCATCGAGACGGCGGTGGAGGCCCAGCGGGACTGGGGCCACTGGCGGTTCGAGGACCGGGCGGCGGTGTTCCTCAGGGCGGCGGAGCTGCTGGCCGGCCGGCACCGCCAGCTGGTCAACGCGGCCACCATGCTGGGCCAGAGCAAGACGGCCTTCCAGGCGGAGATCGACAGCGCCTGCGAGCTGATCGATTTCCTCCGGTTCAACGTGCACTACGCCGAGCGGATCTACCGGGAGCAGCCCGAGTCGTCGGCCGGGGTGTGGAACCGGATGGACCACCGGCCGCTGGAGGGGTTCGTCTACGCCATCACGCCGTTCAACTTCACCGCCATCGGGGGCAACCTCCCGACCGCCCCCGCCCTCATGGGGAATGCGGTGGTCTGGAAGCCCTCCGCCACCGCCACGCTCAGCAACTGGCACTTCTTCCAGCTGCTGCGGGAGGCCGGTCTCCCGCCCGGCGTGATCAACTTCCTTCCGGGCGACTCGGTGGCGGTGAGCCGCGCGCTCCTGTCCGACCGCAACCTGGCCGGCATTCACTTCACCGGCTCCACCCCGGTGTTCCAGAGCCTGTGGAAGACGGTTGG
>JAKEHP010000160.1 GCA_022614955.1 Candidatus Methylomirabilota bacterium | reverse complement strand
CCCTCGACCTGGCCAAGAAGGAGCTGGAGTTCCGCCAGGACATCTACGCCTATGACGTCCTGGCCTGGGCCCTGTATAAGAACGGGAAACTCCAGGAGGCTCGCGTGGCCATCCAGGAGGCGCTCAAGCTGGGGACCAGGGATGCCAGGTTGTTCTTCCACGCGGGGATGATCGCCGCCGCGCTCGGGGAGATGGTGGAGGCCAAGGCTCACCTACGCCGGGCGCTGGAGACAAATTCCCACTTCCACCTCTTCCACGCGGACCTGGCCAGGAAGACTCTGCAGGACCTCGACCGGGGCGGTTCCCAGGGAGCAGGGAAGTGAAGATGATGGTTTCGCTTGGCTGCGTCATTCCGACTCGGAGCTGGAGGGTGAGGCCCACAGGACTCACCCTGGCGGCCGCGTTCCTGTTGGCGGTCGCGCGTCCAGCCCTGGCCCATCCCCTTGGGAACTTCAGCATTAACCACTATGCGGGAATCGAGGTTGGGGCCGATGCGATTGCGATCCGCTATGTGATTGACATGGCGGAGATCCCCACGTTCCAGGAGATCCGGGAGAGCCAGGTGGTCCCTGAGGGAACCGATCCCTCGGCCCTTCGATACCTGGCAGCGAAGGTCGAGGAACTGAAGCGCGGCCTCGTCCTTCAGGTGAATGGCCGCCCGGCCGAGCTCACGGTCGGTGGGGCCGAGATCACATTCCCTCCCGGCATCGGCGGCCTGCCAACGATGAAGCTGGGGGCTCGCCTCCGCGCGGCAGTTCCTCCCGGGCCTCCCGAAACGCCCGTTCAGGTCTTCTACCGGGACACGAACTTCGAGGGACGGGCCGGGTGGAAGGAGATTGTCGTGAAGGCCAGGGAGGGGACTGCCCTCCTCTCTTCCTCCGCCCCAGCCACCGACCGGAGCCAGCAGCTCGCCGCCTACCCGGTGGACATGCTGAACAGCCCGCCCCAGGATCTAGAGGCCCGGAGCACATTCGCCGCCGTGCGAAGCCCGCCGCCCCTCCTGGCGTCAACCCAGCCTCCCCCGCAAGGGCCGGGCGGCCCAGCGGCGAGGGAAGGGCGCGATGCGCCGAAGGACCTCCCTCGAGCGCAGGAGGGAGTCCGGGAGTCCGCATCCACGAACGCCGCAGGCATCGGTCAGCCAGCAGCCCCCGACCGTGACGTGCGGCCCCCGGAGGGCGCTCCTCCTGCCCCCAAGGTCAGCAGCGGGCCGCAGACCCGGGGCGCATCCCGGTATGACCTGGACTTCGTGCAGCTCATCTCGCTCAAGGAGTTGAGCCCGGCCATCATCCTCTTCGTCCTCCTCCTCGCCTTCGCCCTGGGTGCCTTCCATGCGCTGGAACCCGGGCACGGCAAGACCGTAGTCGCCGCCTACCTGGTCGGCTCGCGTGGGACTGCCCGGCATGCCCTCCTCCTCGGCCTCATCGTGACCGCGAGCCACACCGCCGGCGTGTACCTGCTCGGGGTCATCACCCTCGGTGCCTCGGCTTACATCGTCCCGGAGCGGCTCTACCCCTGGCTCGCGCTGTTGTCCGGGGTGGCCATCGTCGGCCTCGGCCTGACTATGCTGGCCCGGAGCTGGCGGGCAGCC
This sequence comes from Candidatus Methylomirabilota bacterium, assembly GCA_022614955.1. GTDB lineage: Bacteria > Methylomirabilota > Methylomirabilia > Methylomirabilales > JACPAU01 > JACPAU01. The sequence continues at coordinate 7,602 of JAKEHP010000160.1, read as the reverse complement.
AGGGGGTGCAGCTCCACCGCCCATCATCACCACGATCATGGCCATGCCCACGGGGGCCTCTGGCGCGGCCACCGCCCGGGCGGCCACCACCACGGCGACCACTCGCACACGCACGGGCCCGGGGAGGAGACCCATCACCACGCGGAAGCCAGCGGCCCGTCGGTTTCGGCCCGGGAGCTCCTGGTCCTGGGCGTCACCGGGGGGATCATCCCCTGCCCTGCGGCCCTCGTGGTCCTCCTGAGCGCCATCGCCCTCGGGCGCGTCGGTTTCGGCCTGCTGCTCATCGTGGCCTTCAGCACCGGCCTGGCCATCGTCCTCATGGGGATTGGCCTGCTCACGGTGAGCGCCAGGCGCTTGATGGGCCGGGCGAGCGGGACGGGACCCCTCCTCCGATGGCTCCCGGTGCTCTCGTCAGCGGCGATGACCTTGCTCGGCCTGGGCCTGGCGGCGCAGGCTCTCGTCAGTGGTGGACTCTAAGGGGGACTGACCATGGACACTTCCCTCCTCCCCGCCCTCGGCCTCGGGTTTCTGCTGGGCCTGACCCACGCGCTGGATGCGGACCACGTGGCGGCCGTGGGGACGCTGGTGAGTGAGACGGCCGGGCTGCGCCGGTCTTCGCTCCTGGGGGCGAGCTGGGGCATCGGTCACTCGGCGAGCCTGCTCGCCGCCGGCCTGCTCGTCCTGGGCCTCCGCCTCGCGATCCCGCCGGGCCTCTCGGCCGCGGCCGAATTCGCTGTGGGCCTCATGCTCGTCGGGCTCGGGGCCCGCGCGATCTGGAGCGTCCTGCGGGAGAGACGCCTGCACTGGCATGCGCACGAGCACGACGGCTTCCGCCACCTGCACCTGCACGCCCACGCTTCGGCCGGCCGAGCCAGCCACGACCACATCCACCCCTTGTGCCTCCAGCGGCGACCGTTCCTAATCGGGTGCCTCCACGGGCTCGCCGGCAGCGGTCCCCTGACCCTCCTCGTCCTCGGCACCCTCTCGTCCCCTCTGGCCGGCCTCGCGTACCTCGGCCTCTTCAGCCTCGGCAGCATCGCGGGGATGAGCGTGCTCAGCGGTCTGCTCAGCTTCCCAATGGCCTATGCAGTTCAGCGGGGGGCGGCGTTCGGCGGGCAGGTCAGGATGGTGGCCGGGGCAATCAGTCTCGTCCTGGGACTGGGCCTCGCGGGCCAGATCGTCTCAGGCGGGGATCTGCTCGGGCAGGGCTAGGGACGACCTCAGCAACGCGCGCTCTGCGGGACGTGCGCGCATCCCGGGGAGCGGGCGGCTAACGGCTCAGGCCGATGAGGACCGTCCCGGCGGCGATGCTGGCTGCGGCCACAAGGCGACGTACACCGTGCCGCTCGCCGAGGAACGCAGCCCCGAGCGCCGCGCCAAAGACGATGCTCACCTCCCGGGCCGCGACCACATAGGCGACCTTGGCCAGTCGGAGCGCGAAGAGGACCAACTGGTACGCCACGAAGGAGAAGATGCCGACGAGGGCGACCGTCCGCCACTCTCCCTTCAGAGAGGCGAGTGACGGGCGCTGGCGCGTCAGGACGTAGGGCGTGAGGGCCAGGAAGGCGCCCCCCATCATGAGAATCTGGTACAGGGTGGGGTGGACGAGACCCACGCCCACCTTGTCCACGAGGGAGTAGCCCGCGATCGAAAGGCCGGTCAGGAGGGCCATGGAGACGTGGGGAGCGCGCCACTGGGCCAGCAGCCGGCTCTGCCCGGGCCCCGTCCGCTCCGGCCCGCCCGCAACCCCGAAGAGGCCCAGGACCACCAGGCCGATTCCCGTTGCCCCCCCTGGCGTCAGGATTTCCCCCAGAAGAAGCGGCGCCAGCAGCGCCACTAGGAGCGACCCTGAGCCCCGCGCCAGCGGATAGACCAGGGACAACTCCCCCCGCTCGTAGGCCTCGCTGAGGAACAGGAAGTAGAGGGCGTGCAGGAGGCCGGTGGCGAGGATGCAGGCCCAGCCCGCCCTACTCACCCCGAGGCCGCCCGGCAGGAGGAGGAGCCCCGGGCTTGCCAGCAGGGGGCCCACCAGGAGGCCGAGCCAGGAGACCGTGAGCTTCCTGGCGCTCTGCTTCAGGGCCAGGTTCCAGGTGGCGTGCAGGAGGGCCGCCGCCAGGACCAGACCGAGCGCCGATGCCGTCACCGCCGCCGCCCCTCCTTCCCCACCCGGTCGCATCCCGCCGCGGGCCCGCTGCACGCTATCAGAAGGGGAAGCGGCGGGCAAGGCGACGACTGCGACTTGGGCCGTCAGGGAAGGGATCAGGCAGAGAAGGCATTGTGGGAGGGGGCGGCAGCGCGTATACTAGGGACCGGGTACGCCGCCCGCCTGGGCCGGGGGAACCCCGGACACCCAAACCTGGAGACAGAGCAAGCCTGGAGAGTCGCAGGGGTGCTGAGTCACCGTACGGTGAGAGGGACTTAACTTTTCTCTCGAGGTGGAACCATGGGCCAGACACTCGCCGAAAAGATCCTGTCCCGGCGGCTCGGGCGGGAGGTCCGCGCGGGGGACATCGTGGTGACCGAGGTGGACATGGCCACCGTCCAGGACGGGACGGGCGTGCTCACCTTCGACATGATCCGCGAACTCATGGGGAAGGACATGGTCAAGTACCCGAAGCGGGCCATGCTGGTCCTGGACCATATGGGGCCCGCTGCCCGACCCGAGTACAGCAACATGCACAAGCGCCTCCGGGAGTTCGCAGCCGCCACGGGCGCCATCCTGGAGGACGTGGGCTCCGGCATCAGCCACCTCCTGCTGGCCGAGAAGTACGTGAAGCCGGGGGACATCGTGGTGGGGGCGGACTCCCACACCAGCACAGCCGCGGGGCTGGCCGCCTTCGCGACGGGCATGGGCTCCACCGACGTCGCCATTGCCATGGCCCTGGGGAAAACCTGGTTCCGGGTCCCGGAGACGATGCGGTTCGTCCTCAAGGGGAAGCTCCAGCCCGGCGTCTACTCCAAGGACATCATCCTCCACATCATTGAGCGCATCGGGGAGGACGGCGCGGCCTACAAGGCGATGGAGTACGCGGGGGACACCGTCCCCTCCCTCTCGATGGACGCCCGGCTCACCATGACCAGCATGGCGCAGGAGGTCGGGGCGAAGCTGGGCCTCTTCCCCTCCGACGAGCAGACCCGCGCCTTCCTGGCCCGCCAGGGCCGGGAGAAGGACTGGCAGCCCATCGCCGCCGATCCCGACGCCACCTACGAGCAGACCCTGGAGATTGACGTGAGCCGGCTGGAGCCGCTGGTGTGCGTCCCGCACACGCCGGGCAACGTGAAGCCGATCAGCGAGGTGGCGCGGGAGGGGATCCATGTGGACCAGGTCTTCCTGGGGACCTGCACCAACGGGCGCCTGGAGGATCTGCGGGTGGCGGCCGGGATCCTCAAGGGCAAGCGGGTCGCCGCGGGGACCCGGTTCCTCATCTACCCGGGGTCGCGCGGCGTGTACCAGCAGGCGCTGGCGGAAGGACTGGTCCAGACATTCGTAGAGGCGGGGGCGGTCTTCGGCTCGCCGGCCTGCGGCCCCTGCCCCGGCTGGCAGTTCGGTTTGCTCGGGGACGGGGAGGTCTGCCTGGCCACCCAGAACCGGAACTTCAAGGGGCGGCTCGGAAACCCCAAGTCGTTCGTCTATCTGTCCTCGCCGGCCGTGGCAGCGGCCTCGGCGATCGCGGGGAAGATCGTGGACCCGCGTCCCTACCTGTAGGAGGGAGCCATGGCGATGCGGGGAGTTGCCTGGAAGTTCGGGGATTACATTTCGACCGACCTGATCGCGCCCGGCCGCTACGCCCACCTCCGGTCGGATCTGCCCAAGCTGGCAGAGCACGTCCTCGAAGACGCCGACGCGAACTTCGCGCCCGCCACCGGGAAGAAAGACAAGACCTACATCGTCGTGGCGGGCCGCAACTTCGGCCAGGGCTCCTCCCGGGAGCACGCAGCACGGATCATCAAGCTAGCCGGGGTGCCCGTGGTCCTGGCCAAGTCCTTCGCCCGCATCTTCTATCGGAACGCCTTCAACATCGGGATGCCAGCCCTGACGCTGGACACCGACCGGATCGCCCAGGGGGACGAGCTGGAGGTGGACTTGAAGCGGAGCCTGGTCCGGGACCTGACGAAGGGGGAGGAGTTCCGCGTGGGGGCCATCCCTGAGGTGATGCTGGCCATTCTCCAGGAAGGCGGGATCGTCGAGTTCATCCGAAAGCACGGAGACCTCGTGTTCCGGTAGATACCCGGCAGGCAGACCGGGGCCAGACCTGTTTCAGGAAACGGCGAGGTCAGCCGCCGCACCCAAAACGCATCGGGTCCCGCCGGGAAGGTTCCCGACGGGACCCGTGCTGATCAGGACTCGCGCTTATTTGATGTCGGAGCCCCGGTACTCCTGGGCGGGCGGCACCGGCCTGGTCGGCTGCGCCCCCGGGCCGGCCGTCTGCGGCATCGGCTTGGCCGCCTGCGCCGCCTGGGCGGACCACTCGAAGAGCTTCTGAAGCTCCCGATCCTGCAGGATCCCGTCGCCCGCGAAGGCCGTCCCGCTGAACGCCACCGTCGCCACCAGCATACCGAGCGCGATGAGCTTCTTCATGGCTGTCTCCTCTGGATTCCCCCCCGGTTTCCCTACCCGGGGAAAAGTTGTCTCTGTCCTGTCCCAATCCCCACAGCCGCGTCTGCCCCTATAGATGCGGCCTCCATCTCCGGGATGCGCTCTCCCACCAAGAAAAATGGCGCCCGGCCAAGGCCAGGCGCCACCCCTGCCACCCCACCATCGTCTTGCCGACCGTGATTGCGCCGCCCGGGTCCGCCGTCAGAAGGCCCCCGCGAATCGGACCACCCGCCCCGCGCGCGTCTCGGCCACATAGAGGCGACCGGCCGCGTCGAAGGCCGGGTCCCGCGGCCCAGCCAGCCCCTCGGCCACTACCACCTCGACCCCACCCGGCTTCAGGCGCCACACCCGGCCGGCCCCCGGCTCCGCGACGTACACGTCTCCCGAGGGTCCGCGGGCCAGGCCGACCCCCTTGATGTCTTGCCAGGCAGGCTCGAGCCGCCCGTCCCCCGCCAGGCGCGAGATCCGCTCCCCCCGGTTCTCCACCACCAGGATTCCGCCGCCCCGCTCGAACAGCAACCCGTGCGCCCCAACTAGTACCGGACCGAACGGCTTCGCGCTCCCGGGCCCTTCGGCGACCTTGAGTGGCCCGCGGGTGTACTCGCAGATGATCAAGCGCCCGGCGGGATCGAAGTCCAGGTCCACGGGCGCCGTGAGGCCGGCCACGTACGTGCTCACCGTGCCATCCGGGGCAACCCGGGCGACCCGCCCGTTCCCGGTGTCGGCCACGTAGAGGGCCCCCGCGGCGTCCCGCGCGATGTCGTGCGGCCGGTTCAGGCCGGACGCAATGCGGGTGAGGGTCCCGTCAGGGGCGATTCGCGCCAGGGTGTTGCCGGCCTGCTCGGCGACGAGGAGGCTGCCATCGGGAAGGAAGAGGAGCCCGCGGGGCTCCCGCAGCCCCTCGGCGACGACCTCCATCGGGTGGGGGGACTTGATCGGCCCCGCGGACAGGCCAGCAGGGACGACCACGAGAGCAAGGAGGAGTCGGAGGCCCTTGGCCTTTCCTCGGCTGCCTCGATGCCTACATGGATGTTCCAGAGCGTTGGAGGACATCGGGAAGCCGAATCCCGCCGGCGGACTCAGTGCGCTTCTCCTTGCACCGGCGGCGCGAGCAACCTCGCGTGCCATCCTCAGACTGACTGGAGAAATCCTGGTCAGAGGATACCAGCAAAAATTGTCAGTTCCGCACACGAAATTTTAGTAGAGGTGAAGTGCAGGGAATCTGGTCTCTGGCCAGAAGCCGGTCAGGCTCGTCCAGTTCGGCTCCCTGAGGTTCGATCCTTTCGCGCCTTTGCTTTTGAGCAGTTACACCCAGATCACGGGGGGTGGCATACCGTATGCTCGGACGGGGGATCAGGAAGGTGATCGGGCACGCAGGCGGACGTACCGCCTGTCTGCCCGGAACCGAGCGACGGAAAACACTTCCTTCAAGAAGGAGGGTGACCATGAAATGGGCGTTGGTTGTCGGATGCGTTGGGCTCTCGCTGGGCTTGGCCGCGCCGGCGGTCTACGCCCACGGAGGCGACCGAACGGTCATTCACGCATGCGTTCCTCGGGACCGGGAAGAGGATCACGGGTCAAGAGGTCCTGCCCGTATCGTCGGTCCTAACGACACTTGTCGGCGATCCGAGACGGCGGTGCACTGGAACATGACCGGCCCGAGTGGCCTGCAAGGGCCGGCTGGTCCTCAGGGCCCCGCTGGGCCGGCTGGCCCGGCTGGTCAGGTTGGTCTTCAAGGCCCCGCTGGTCCGGCCGGCGCGGCTGGCCCGGCTGGTGCTCAAGGCCCGGCGGGTCCCGCTGGCCCGGCTGGCCCCGCTGGCGCGGATGGCGCGCCTGGTCCCGCTGGCAAGGATGGTCTTCAGGGCCCCGCTGGTGCTGATGGCGCGGTTGGTCTCCAGGGCCCCGCTGGTCCCGCTGGCCCGGCTGGCCCGGCAGGGCCTGCGTTCCCGATCACGTGCCCCCAGGATTCGGTCCTGACGGGCACCACCTGCATAGATAAGTATGAGGCGAGCCTGTGGTATACCACGGACCCCACCGTTATCGTGAAGATCAAAGACGGGACTGTGACCATGGCCGATCTGACTGCGGCGGGGGCACCCCAGCTCGGGCTCGTGCCCAACGACTTGATCAATCACGGCTGTGCGATTACCGGCAATGACTGCACGAACGTCTTTGCTGTCTCGATCGAGTCGATCGAGGGTGTGAAGCCCGCGGCGTACATCACCTGGTTTCAGGCTGCGGCGGCGGCCCGGAACGCGGGGAAGCGGTTGCCGACCAACGCCGAGTGGCAGGCCGCCGCCCTGGGGACGCCGGACGATGGCGCCTTCTGTAACACTACCGGGGGTCTCGCGATGAACACCGGTTCCCACAGTCAGTGCGTCTCCGATGTGGGGGCATTCGACATGGTCGGGAACCTCTGGGAGTGGGTGGCCGACTGGGTGCCGCTGACCACGAAATGTGCCGGTGAGCTGTTCAGTGGGACTGGTGACTATAACTGCCTGGCCGGAGATCCAGGCCCCCTGAGTGGTGGCACCGCCGCGTTGCTACGCGGCGGCGGCTTCTCCCCCAGCCAGGGCTCCGGCCCCGGCGTCTTCGCGGTCACTGCGTTCGTCAGCCCGTCGACGGACCCGAGCTCGTTCGGCCACATCGGGTTTCGCGCCGCGCGCTAGTGCAGTGTCCTGAAAATTCGACCCCAGGGAGGCTCGTCCATGAGACCCCTGGGGTCAATGAAAAGGAAACGGGACCGAAATAGCGGCGGCCGGTCGGGTTACGCGATACCTCGCAGCCCGATCGGCCGCCGAATCTTTCCCACGGAAGGGCGGCATGGGGCCCTCGCCTGTCATCCGCAGACGGAGCCGCCCGCCGCCCGCACCCTCACGTCTCGCTGCGACATCCACGACGGCGATCCGCGGCGGACACGCCGGAGACAGACCCCTCGCCACCCCTCGCTCTCGCCTCACGGCATCACCCACGACCGTCCCCTTCCTCCCCTGGGTCCTGCCCTT
>JAKEHP010000159.1 GCA_022614955.1 Candidatus Methylomirabilota bacterium | reverse complement strand
GCGGAGCCGGGCGTCACGGCCGGCCGGGAGGCCTGCCGGTGGAGTTCGCCATCGCCAGGGAGCGGATGGTGGCCGACCAGCTCCGGGCCCGAGGGATCACCGACGCCCGGGTGCTGACGGCCATGGGGCGAGTCCCGCGCCACCGCTTCGTGGAGGAGGCCCTGGCGGCTCGCGCCTACGGCGACTACCCCCTCCCCATCGGGGAGAAGCAGACCATCTCCCAGCCCTACATGGTCGCTCTGATGACCCAGGCCCTGGAGCTCGTGGGCGGCGAGCGGGTCCTCGAGGTGGGGACGGGATCGGGCTACCAGACGGCCATCCTGGCTGAGGTGGCCGGCAAGGTCTACTCCATCGAGCGGATCCGGGGCCTGGCCGACCGGGCCCGGGCGATTCTGGAGGAGCTGGGCTATTACAACGTCCTGATCCACGTGGGCGACGGGACGTTGGGCTGGCGGGAGGAAGCCCCCTTCGATGCTGTCCTGGTGACGGCGGCGGCCCCCGAGGTGCCGTCGCCGCTGGTGGAGCAGGTGAAGCCCGGGGGGCGCCTCGTGATCCCGGTCGGGGGGAGCACGGCCCAGATCCTCAAGTGCCTGGTGAAGGGGCCGGACGGGACGGTCCGGGAGTCGGAGCTGGTCGGGTGCGTCTTCGTGAAACTGGTCGGCGAGCAGGGCTGGCAGGGGTAAGGTCGGCCGCCGCGACGACAGCATCGGGGCGTAGCGCAGCCTGGTAGCGCACTTGGTTCGGGACCAAGGGGTCGCTGGTTCAAATCCAGTCGCCCCGACCATCTATCATCCCGAAAACAAAGGCCCCGGAGGAAAGCCCGCCGGGGTCTTTAGCTTGGTAGCGGGGCCTTGGTAAACATAGGGTAAACGTCAGCCATGCACGAGGGGTGGATGCCGCAGGGGGGCGCTGATTTGGAATCAGGGTTGCAGGTCTTAATGGAATTCATCAGATCCGGGGTTCCCATTGGTAGGGGCCGGTCCCGGTTGGGATCGGCCCATCTTTTGGCCCCTCGGTGCGTAAGACGGGGGTTAGGAGCGCAGAGGGTGCGGTGCGAGGAGTGCGGCAAGGGATTCGAGCCCAAGCACCCCCGGGGCCGATTCTGCTCGGGGCGCTGCAGGGCGGGGGCCTGGCAGAAGCGGCGGGAGGAAGCGGCCCGAGCCCGGGCCGAGCGGATCCTCACGGCCCTGCTGGCCCAGATCGAGGCCGCCATCGAGGAGGCCAGGGCGAGGCTGGCGGGATGGGATGGGGCGTCAATGAGAACGGCGGGTCCACAAACACCACAAATGCCGAGGACCGCCTCGCCCCCGGCCGCCCAGAGGCTGGTGAGGAAGTAGGGGCGCTGGCAGCAAAATGTGCGTCGAGGAGTGACTCTATCGCGTCTGCGCCGTTGCGGTGAAGTTCTTGATCGCCGCGTAGTCGTCCTGCGTCAGTGCCACGAACTGCACGCCCATCCCCATGGGGACTCTGCTCCAGATTACAACCCCCTCCACCTTAATGGCGCGTTGGTAACCCGGGAGGGTGAAGCGCATCTTGAACCGCGTACCCGGCTCGGGTGGGTTCATCGTCTCAATGTATATCCCCGTCGTGCTGATGTCAGAGTAATAGCCCGAGAAGCGAAGGGATCCGATCCAGAAATCAATCTCCCCCCGACAGGGGACCCGAGGAGCCTGCTGGATCTCCTCCGACACGTTTGGCGCCCCCCTCATCCTGGTTTGTCTTTTCCCGGGGACCGCGACAAAGCAGCGCGGGTGCCGATCCTCGTGCAGCGATCTTATGGAAGCACCACTGCCCACCCATGGGCGCCGCCCGACTCGATCGCGGCTGTGGGCGTAGCCTAGGCGTGGCCTCGCGGGCTGTCAAGAGGTTCGCCGAAGCCCGGAGGAAGGCAACCGGGCGAGGCAGAGTAGGCGATCCAGACGGCGCGGCGGGTGGTGGCGGCACACGGAAGGGAGAATCAGTGAGGCGCAACGTCAGTCCCGCAAACACCACGAGCGCCGAGGGTGGCCCCGACGCCCGTGGGATGCTTCTCCTCTCTTGTGCCGCCAGTGATTACTACCTCCTCACGAGCGTGTACTGTCCACCCCCCTCGAAGATACCCGCGGGTTGAACGTTCGCTATGCGAAACCCTGCACTGAGAAAGTCGGCAAGGGCTTGAGCGCAGGAGCCTGTGGTCAAAGCAGGTGCCCCTGCGCTGATGCTGGCGTGGGAGACGTCAATTGAACCGGGAGGCGGGAACGCCAGAGGCGCCCTGCAAATCACGACCACCACGTCCGGTGGTCCATCGGCCAGCCCGTCGGTATGAAGAGTAAACAGCAAGAGTGGGACGGTGACGAAGAGCAGAGCGACTGTCTTCATCGCGGTGATCTCCTTTTCGCAAGCAACATGCCTGCTTGTGGGACGGCTCCCTGTATCAGGTCCTCGGGGCTGCCAGCGGGGTTCTGGAAGAGCGAGCCCATCGGTCATGAACTGGTGGAGGGCGGGCGGGGCTAAGAGAGAAGCGCCCGGAGGGCCCCGAGCCGGGGAGCCCCCACGAGCGCGAGACCCTGCCGATCGGGCCTTCGCGCTGGTACCTGACCGGCTTCCTCGTTCCCTTCGAGGCGCCCGAGAGCCAGCGTCACGACGACACAGAGCAGGAGGAGCTCGACCTCGCCTCCATCCCGAGCGGGGCGGACGACGAGGAGACGCCCGAGAAGGCATCGTCCCGGAAGGCCTTC
>JAKEHP010000158.1 GCA_022614955.1 Candidatus Methylomirabilota bacterium | reverse complement strand
CCCACGTCCTCGCAAATGTTCCGCAACTTGATCCCTGCGCTGTCAGATACGTTCCATCTGGTGGCTCCCGACTATCCCGGTTTCGGCAACAGTTCAATGCCAACCGTTGACAAGTTCGACTATTCCTTCGATAAGCTGGCGGACGTCATCGACAAGTTCACCCAGAAGTTGGGACTGGGGAGGTACACGCTGTACGTCATGGATTACGGGGCTCCCGTCGGATACCGGCTCGCCGCCAAACACCCGGAGCGGGTGCAGGCCCTTATCGTGCAGAACGGCAACGCCTATGAGGAGGGTCTGCGGGAATTTTGGGAGCCGTTTCGAACCTACTGGAAAGACCGCAGCGAGAAGAACGCCGAGCCCCTGAAACAGTCCCTGAACCTCGAGGCGACCAAGTGGGTGTACACCCACGGCGTGCGAAACCCCGAGGCGATCAGTCCAGACAACTGGATCGTGGATCAGTACTTCCAGGATCGGCCGGGGAATAAAGCTATTCAGCTCCAGTTGTTCTACGACTACGGGTCGAATCCACCGCTTTACCCCGAGTGGCAAGCGTATTTCCGGAAGCATCAGCCGCCGACGTTGATCGTCTGGGGCAAGAACGACTACATCTTCCCGGCCGACGGCGCGCACCCGTACAAGCGCGATCTGAAGAATATTCAGTTCCATCTGCTTGATACGGGGCACTTCGCTCTCGAAGAGGATGGCGACGTGATCGCCGACCATATCAGGCGATTCTTGACAATCCAGGTCCTCTCGGCGCCGAAGGCCCGTTAGTGGATTTGAGCCGATACCGGGCCGCTCCCATCGCGGAGCGGCCCCAGGCTGACTAAATTAGTTCCCGGTGCGACCCCCGAGGAAGCAGACAGGTCGTGCGGCTCATTGCCGGTGGGAGGGGCTCACTCGGGACAGCCGACCCAGATGGCGCCGTCCTCCACGAGGACCGGAAGGGCCCGCAGGACCTCCCCCACGCAGGGGCCGGCCACGCAGAGGCCCGTGTGCGGCTCGTAGGTGGCGCCGTGGGTGCCGCAGACCAGATACGCCCCCGCGGCATCGAAGAAGCGGTTCTCCACCCAGTCCATGGTCATGGGGAGGTGCTGGCACTCGTTCGCGTAGGCGTAGTGGGTTCCCCGGTAGTTGATGAGGAACCCCTCCAGCGTGACGGCGCCGCAGGTCAGGGTGAACTTGCGCGAGGTTTCGGGGGCGAGATCGCCGAGGGAGGCGACGCGCAGGCGGAGGGAGCTGGGCATGGGGGGCGCTCAGTGCACGGTCCGGGACTCCTCGCGGGAGGGGCCGGCAATGATGTGGGAGGCGTGGTGGAGGACCATCCGCCACTTCCCGTCCAGCTTCTGGAAGAGGTTCGTGGCCAGGACGGAGGTGACCGCGACGTTCCCCTGCTGCTGGCTGAGAAGGTTCTCCGTCAGGACGACCCAGGCGAAGGCCCCCGCCACCTCGATCCGGAGATCGGTCAGGGTGAAGCGGACCTCGCCGCTGTTCTTGAAGATGAGCGTCCAGGATTCCCGGACCGCCTGCCACCCCCGGAGCAGCCGCCAGCCGGGGTGGATGCAGACGACACCGGGCGTCTGGGCCCAGACCGCCTCCATCTCCTCGAGGCTGAGGCGCTCGAAGGCCTTGTAGAACAGCTCGTTCGCCTCCCGCACCAGCGTGAGATCGTCCCGTGCGCTCCCCACGGCCCTCCTCCGGCTCAGGCCTCCGCGAACCGGACCGCCGGGCGGTGCGGCAGGACCCCCTCCTCCCAGCCCATCCGGAGGAGGACCTCCACGGCCCGGCGTCCGTTCGCGCCGAAGTCCAGGGTGTAATCGTTCACGTACATCTCCACGAAGCGGTCGGCCGCGGCCCGATCCATCCCCCGCCCGAACTGCAGGGCGTAGGTAAGGGCCTCCTCCCGGTGCTCCAGGCCGTACCGGATGCTCGCCTTCAGGAGGCGGGAGAGCTCCTGCACGGCCGGCTCCCCCAGGTCCCGCCGGACGGCGTTGGCGCCGAGGGGGAGGGGCAGGCCCGTACTCTCGTGCCACCACGCTCCCAGATCCAGAGCGCATGCGAGCCCGTGCTGGCGGTAGGTGAGTTGCCCCTCGTGGATGAGGAGGCCGGCCCCGACGCGCCCCTCGGCCACCGCCGGGAGAATCTGATCGAAGGGTATCTCCACGAACGGGAACTCTCCCAGGCAGACCCGCAGGGTCAGGAAGGCGGTGGTAAGCCGACCCGGGACGGCGATGGTCGTCTCCCGCAGCGCCTCCTGGGACCGGGCCTCCCGCGCCACGACGACGGGCCCGTACTTGTCGCCGATGCTGGCCCCGTGGGGGAGGAGCGCGTAGCGGTCGGTGACGTAGGCGTAGGCGTGCAGGGAGAGGGCTGTCACCTCGAGGCGGCCCTGGAGCGCCCACTCGTTCAGGGTCTGGATGTCCTTGAGGATGTGCTCGAAGCGGTAGGGGCCCGGGTCCACCTTCCCGGATGTCAGCCCGTAGAACATGAAGGCATCGTCCGGGTCCGGGCTGTGCCCCAGGCGGATCACGCGTCCAGTCATCCGGCTCAGGTCCTTTCGGATCATCCCACCGGTCTGCTGCCCCACTGCCGCGGGGGCGACGGTCGGGCCGCCGCCCGCCCAGGGCCCGCCGGGCGGCCGCCCTTTTCCCGGGACCGCCCGCTCCTCCGCCCGATGCCCGGAAAGGGCTGCGTCGCGGGCAGCCCCGGGCGGGCGGCCGCGGAGATCGCCGCTCGGCGCGCCGTCAGTGCCTCAGGTGCTTCTCCAGGAACCGGAGCGTCCGCTGCCAGGCGTCTCTCGCCTCGTCGGGTCGGTAGAACTCCCGCGTGTCGTTGAAGAAGGCGTGCGGAGCGCCGGGGTAGATCTTGAACTCGAAGGTCTTTCGGTGCTTCTCCAGGGTGTCCCGGAGCCGCTCGATGTCCGGAAGCGGGACGCTCGCGTCGGCTCCCCCGTAGAGGCAGAGCATGGGGCACCGGATGTGCCCCACCAGGTCCACCGGCGAGGCCGGCTTGTTCTCCGTGATCTCCTTGTAGATGAGCCGCCCGCCGTAGAAGACGACGGCGGCCGCCAAATCCGGCGTGTGGCAGGCGCTCAGCAGCGTGACCGTCCCCCCCATGCAGAACCCCACCACGCCCACCCGGTCCCGACGCACCTCGGGGAGACTCCGCAGGAAGGCGACGGCGGCCTGCACATCCCCCACGAGGCGCCGGTCGGGGAGGGAGGCGACGAAGGCATTGCGGGCCGCCGCATCCCCGAGGGCCTGCGGCTGCGGCGGCCCCTCCCGGCCGTAGAGGTCCAGGGCGAGCCCGACGTAGCCCCCGGCGGCGAAGCGCCGCGCGACGTCCCGGATGTGCTCCGTGAGGCCGTGGATCTCGTGAACCACCACCAGGGCAGGGAAGAGACCAGCTCCCACCGGCCGTGCCAGATGCCCATTGACCCGGTCCGGGCCGCTGCTGAAGGTGACAACCTGCCCCCCTGCCTCCACGGTGCTCCTCTACTTCAATGTCTCCCCTGGTTTCAGCGGGATGATCTCCATGCCCTTGATGTCGGCGGTCAGCTTCCGGAGGGCCTCCGGGGTCCCAGTGAGCGGCGGGAAGGTCGCGTAGTGCATCGGGATGACCTGCTTGGCGTCGAGCAGCCGGCAGGCCACGGCGGCCTCCCGGGGGGACATGCCGAAGAGGTCTCCGATGGGAAGCATTGCCAACTCCGGGTGGTACAGGTCGGCGATGAGCTTCATGTCCGAGAAGATGTTCGTGTCCCCGGCGTGGTAGAACTTGAACCCGTTCTCTAACTCCACCACGTACCCCACCGCTTCCCCCCCGTAGAGGATCTCGTCCCCGTCCAGGATGCCGCAGGAGTGATCGGCGTGGACCATCGTGACCCGGATCCCGTCCACCGCCTGGGTCCCCCCCTTGTTCATCGGGAGCGCGTTGGCGACCCCCTTCTTCTCCAGCCAGTGGCACAGCTCGTAGATCGCCACCACTTTCGGCTTGTGCTTCTTCCCCAGGGCCACCGCATCCCCGATGTGGTCGAAGTGGGCGTGCGTGCAGAGCATGAGATCCAGGCGGTCGAAGGTCTTCAGATTATCGGGGCACGCGGGGTTGCCGGCCACCCAGGGATCAATCAGGACGACTTTCTTTTTCGGCGTCACCACCTTGAAGGTGCTGTGGCCGAGGTAGGTGATGGCGACATCCCGGTTGAGGGACATGGCGGCCTCCACGAGGGGAAGGAAGGGGACAGCCCGAGCGCGGGCAAAGCGCAGCGACCGGGCTCCGGCCCATCTTAGCCGCAACGCGGAGGCTAAGGCAAGCGCGACGCCGCGCGGAGCCGCAGGGGGGCCCGAGCGCGGATGGAATGCTGGCCGGGTGCCGCTACGGCTCCAGGGGAACGGCCAGGCCCCCCCGCAACACGCGCAGCCGGCGCCCTCGCCAGGCGACCTCGGACGACAGGGAGGCCGCCACCCAGACGGCAGCGCGCAGGAGATCGAGGATGGGCAGCAGCCAGAGCCAGCGCAGGACTTCTGGTGTTCGGGCGAACCGGACGGACGTGAGGGCCATCGAAGCGGCGGCGAGGGCGGCCGTGCCCGCCGGGAGGAGCCAGACGGCGGCGTCCGCCCCCTGGCCCGCGCGCAGCGCCGCGTAGAGGAGGGCCCAGAGGGAACCGAACTCGGCCAGGGGGTAGCAGGCGTAGAGGGTCGGGAAGAGCCGGCGGACGGTCACGAACCACCGGTGCATCAGGCTCCACCACTGCTCGAGGGACCCCCGCCGCAGGATGATCCGGACCGGCGAGGGGGTCAAGGCGACCTCGAGGCCGGCCCGCCGCACCGCCTGTCCCAGCGCCGCATCATCGGCGATCTGCCCGGCGAGGGGGAGAAGCCCGCCCACGGCCTCGAGTGTCTCCCGCCGGATCGCCATGCTCGCGCCGCAGGCCCCCTCCACCCGCTGCAGCGCCACCGCCGGCGCGATCAGCAGGATGCAGTCGTTCACCGCCAGGGCGAGAAGGGCCGCGGCCGCCTTCTCTGCCCCGGCGATGACCGGCGCGCCGAAGGCGAGACCCACCCGCGGGTCGGCGAGCGGGCGGACGAGGTCCTGGAGGTAGCCGGCCCCGGCCCGGACATCGGCGTCACTGAACACCAGGACCGGGTGACGGCTCGCCTCCACGCCCACCATCATGTTGTGGACCTTCCCCAGGGTGCCCGGGTGGCCCCGCGCCCGCACCAGCAGACGCGCGTTCGTCTCCGGGTGCGCGCCCAGGAGGCGGCGGATGAGGGGCACCGCAGGGTCGCGCTCCTCCTCGACGCAGAAGAGGACTTCCTTCTCGCCCGGGTAGTCCAGGGTGAGGAAGCTGGCCAGGTTCGCCTCCGCCTCTTCGTCGAGGCCGCGGACCGGCTTGATGAGGCTGACCGCCGGCCAGCCGCCGGGCGGATCCGGCAGACGGCGGGCCGCCGCCAGGACGCTCCGGGCCGTCAGATGTCCGGCCGCGGTCCGCAGGCAGACGAGGCCGATGGCAATCAGGCAGAGGGCTTCGAGCAGCGAGAGCAACGGAGGCACGGGACGAATATACCGGCTGACTCGAGCCCTGTCACGGTCTCCACTTTCGCCCGGGGGGCGGGCTACCGCAGGCAAGTGTGATCGACTCCGGAATCGCTTCCCCGGGGGGCTGCATCACAAGGGGGAGAGCGGGACGCGACCAGGAGACGATGGAAAGGAGGAGGAGATGGCCCGGATCGGCATGGTGGACCCCAAGACAGCCACCGGCAAGGCCAAAGAGTTGCTCGACCAGATTCAGGCGAGCTTCGGGAGGACCCCGAACATGATGCGCACCATGGCGCACTCGCCGGCCCTGCTCGAAGGGTACCTCAACTTCAGCAAGGCCCTCGGCGGGGGCGCCCTGAGCGCGAGGCTCCGTGAGCAACTCGCGCTCGCGGTCAGCGAGGCGAATAGCTGCCAGTACTGCGTCTCAGCTCACACGGCAATCGGAAAGATGGTCGGGGTGGACGAGTCCGAGCTGATGGCCAGCCGCCACGGGACCTCGACCGACCCGAGGGCCGCTCTCGCGCTGGAGTTCGCCCGAGCGCTGGCAGCTCAGCGCGGGGATGTGACGGACGGGGACGTCCGCCGCCTCCGGGAAGCCGGCTACACGGACGGGGAGATCGCCGAGATCATCGGGGCCGTGGCGCTCAACATCCTCACCAACTACTTCAACAAGGCGGCTGCCGTCGAGGTGGACTTCCCCAGGGTCCCGCTGGTGTCGGAGCCGCTGGCTGCAACCCGGTAGGCCGGGCGCGACGACAAGGCCTCCCCGGGGCGTCCCTGCCCCGGGGAGCCGGGCGGGGGGACTTCCGATCCCCCCGTATGGTCCGTACACTCGTGCCCAGGGAAACCGGGGAGGCTTGTGGTCGTCAGGATTTTCCGGCATCGTTGCATCGCTGTTGTCCGGACTGGAATCCACTGATACGACGGTTCGCTCCAAAACGGGCCAGCGTCAATCGCTCGGGGGTTCCCCACCGCCCCCGGGCGATCCGCGCTCCCTTTCACATGCGCCGTGACCCCGAATGCGCGGGAGGTGAAGGATGAGAGTGGTTTCCGTGAACGTGGGGCTTCCGCGGGAAGTCCACTGGAAAGGCAAGCGGGCCACGACGGCGATTTTCAAGGAACCGGTCGCCGGCCGCGTCGTGGTGCGGACGCTCAACCTCGACGGGGACCGCCAGGCGGACCTGTCCGTCCACGGCGGCCCCAGCAAGGCGCTCTACCTGTACCCGGTCGAGCACTATGCCTACTGGCGGCGCGAATTGCCTGAGATGACGCTTCCCTGGGGGATGTTCGGGGAGAACCTGACCACCGAAGGGCTGCTGGAGGACGCCGCCAACATCGGGGATCGGTTCCGGGTGGGCTCGGCGGAGGTGTTGGTCACGGAACCGCGGCTGCCCTGCTTCAAGCTCGGGATCAGGTTCGGCCGGAACGACATCATCAAGCGCTTCCTGGCGAGCGGGCGGACCGGCTTCTATGCTGCCGTCTTGAAAGAGGGTGACGTTGCGGCGGGAGACGCGATCGAACGACTTGGGCGGGATCCCAACAACGTCGCGGTGCCCGATATCACCCGCCTGTACGTGAGCGAAAAGGGGAACCGGGAATTGTTGCGCCGCGCGCTGCGGGTCGAGGCCCTGCCCGAGGGCTGGCGGGAGTACTTCCGGGAGGAGCTCGCCAAGGTCGGGCGTTCGCCTGAGGCAGAAGCCACGGCGGGGCCGGGCACATCCCCCTGTTGCACGTGAGCGCGGGGGACATCGGTCCATCACGGATCGCGCCGTGCGCGACGGCGGGTCGTGGCGGGTTGGCTGAGGGGCGGCGGGCAGCCGGCCGAAGAACGGGGAGGAGTGGGCAGCAGAGGGCGAAGCGGTCAGGGGCAGGCCTGATCGCCGCGAGACCGTTCGGAGAGGCGCCGGGGCGTACCCGCTGGCGGAATCAGTTCATCATCCCGATGAGGCGGTGCAGCTCGCGGCGGGCCCCGGCGTTGTCCGGGTCCAGGGCTAACGCCTTCCGCAGCTCACCGATGGCGTCGGGGTACTTCCCCTTCTTCACCCAGACCCGACTCAGGTTGATGTGAGGGTAGTGGCGCGGCTCGTACCGCTTGGCCTTCATCGCCTTATTCAGCCAGGGAATGGCCTCGTCGTACTCCCGCTTCTCGATCAGGTAGGCCCCGATGTCGTTGTAGGGGTTGCCGAATTCCGGGTCAATCTCGATGGCGATGTGGCACTGGCGGATGGCCTCGTCAATATTCCCCTGGAATGAGTAGGCCCACCCCAGGAAGGTGTGGGCCTCGGCGGTCGGGTATAACTCGATAGACTTCCGGTAGGCGGCGACGGCGGCCTCCAGCTCCCCCCGCATCTGGTGCCGGTACCCCTCCTGGAAATAGCGCTGCGCCTCTGAGATCCTCGCAGCGTCGTCCATGCTCCGCCCCCGCGCCAGGCCCGTTGGGATTTCACGTAGCACAGGCCCGGAGAGGTGTCAAGGTGACGCTGGGAGAGGAGGGCGGCTGGGAGCGGGTAGGGAAAGACCAGGGGGAGGCGGTCTGTCTGGTCGGGGAGCCGGGCATCGGGAAGTCGCGGCTCGCCTACGAGTTCCAGCGGAGCCTG
>JAKEHP010000157.1 GCA_022614955.1 Candidatus Methylomirabilota bacterium | reverse complement strand
GGGGCCGCCGCGGCCGGCGCCGGAGCCGGGCGGGCCGCGGGCGCGGCCGGCGCCGTCGGGGCTTCCTCCTTGGGCAGCGCCACCAGATTCACGTCGTAGATCACCGGGAGCGACCGCACGGGCAGCGTCCCCCACAGGGGCGCCCCCATCGCCACCGCCAGCACGAGCGCGTGCAGCAGCAGTGAGAGGGTCAGGTTCAGACTCTGCTCGCGGGAAAGGGTCACCGTCCCCGCCGTCACGAGGCCGGGAGGGGCTCGGTCACCATCCCCAGCCGGTCAATCCCCGCCTTCTTCACGATGTCCATCACCTTCACCACGGACCCGTAAGCCGCGCGCTCGTCGGCCCGGAGGAAGACGGCAGCCTTCGGGTTGCGCTGACGCAGGCTCGCCAAGAGCCGCTCCAGGCGGGCGAGGGTGATGGGCTGCTCCCCGACGAAGACCGCCCCCTCCTTGGTCACGGTGAGGACCAGGCGCTCCTCCGGCTGCACCGTCCGGGTCTCGGTCCGGGGCACCCGCACGTCAATCCCCCGGAAGAGCATCGGGGCCGTCACCAGGAAGACCACGAGGAGAACCAGCATCACATCCACGAAGGGGGTAACGTTGATATCCGACAGGGCGGGGCCGAGGCGCCGCTCCGAGTCCGGCATCATAGGGATGGCCATGGTCGCCTCACCGCCCCCGGGCCGCGATCCGCTCCGCCAACGAGAGAAACTCCAGGGTGAACAGGTCCAGCCGCGTCCCCAAGCCCTTGATCCGGTTCAGGAGGTGGTTGTAGCCAATGACGGCTGGGATGGCGGCGAAAAGCCCGAGCGCCGTGGCGACGAGGGCCTCGGCGATGCCCGGCGCCACCGCCCCCAGGTTGGCCGATCCGGCCGCCCCGATCCCGGCAAAGGCGTCCATGATGCCCCACACCGTCCCGAACAGCCCGATGAACGGGGTGACGCTCCCGGTGGTGGCCAGGAAGATCATGGAACGTTCCAGGTCAGAGAGCTCCTTCAGGCTGGCGTGGCGCAGGATCCGGTGGAGCCCCTGGAGGAGGTCGCTGAGCGCGAGGCGCTCCGCCGGGGCGGGCGTCGGCCCATCCTGCTGGGTGGGGTTCCCTTTCAGGTGGTAGCTCAGCTCCCGGAAGCCCTCCCGGAAGAGGGCGGCCACCGGACTGCGGGGGTGCTTGCGGGCCTCCTCGTAGGTGGCGGAGAGGTTCTTCGATTCGCGGAACACCTTCAGGAAGGAGTCCGATTCCGCCTCCGCGCGACGGCAGGCGCGAACCTTCGCGATGATGATAGTCCAGGAGGCCACCGAGAAGGCCACCAGAACCAGGAGCACCCCCTTGGCGACGGGTCCCGCCTGGGTGACCAGATGCCAAATACTCATCCAATGATTTCCGCCTACGGGCTTATAGCATGATGATCGGAGGGCGTCAAGGCAAAGCGCCTCGCGCGCGGCCCCTCCGCCTTGACAAGGCGCACCCCCCCTGCTATGCAGAGGAGGCCAACGCCAGCCCCTGTGACCCACCAAGGAGTCCCCGTGCAGAAACCGGAGAAGATCCCCTGAAGCCCCCCCGCCTGGAACCAGTCCCCTACCGGGCGCTGCGGCGCCTCCCCCCTCTTTTCGCCGATGCGGTGGCCGGCCAGTCGGGCCGAGGCGATCTCCTCCCGCCGCTGCCCCGTGAGCCCGCGTCGCTCCGCCCGCACCTGGAACTCCTCTTGCGCCGGCCCCTCCCGCGGGCCGAGGTGGCCGTGGTGCTCGAGGCCCAGAACCGGGCCCTCGGGGCCGACGCGGCGGCCCTCACCGGCATCACGGCCCTCCGGCAGCCGGGCAGCGTGGCGGTCCTGACGGGGCAACAAGTCGGGCTCTTCGGTGGCCCGCTCTACACCTGGTACAAGGCGCTCACTGCGGTGGTGGTGGCCCGGCGCTGGGGGGAAGTCCTGGGGGTCCCCTGCGTCCCCTGCTTCTGGCTGGCCTCGGAGGACGACGACTTCACCGAGGTGGATCACGCGCTGCTCCTCACGCGTCACGGCGGCCCGGTCCGAGTCCAGTATCAGCCCGAGGGAGGCTTCACCAACGCCCTCCCCGCGACGTGCCGCCTCACGGCTGCCATCGGCCCGGTCCTGGCGTCGGCGGCGGAGGCCCTCGCCGGGGAACCCGCTGCCGCGGAAGTGACGGCCCTCCTGGCCGCCTGCTACACGCCGGGGGTGACTCTTGCCGGCGCCTTCGGCCACCTCCTGACCCGGCTCCTCAGCCCTCTCGGCCTCGTCCTGGTGGACCCGGCCGATCCCGCACTCAAGCGCCTGGCGGCCCCGGCGTTCGCCCGCGAACTGGAGACGGCCCCCTCCGCTTCCCGGGCCATTCTGGCCCACTCCCAGGCCCTGGCGGCGGCAGGGTACACCCCCCAGGCCCGCGCCCTCGAGGAGGGGGTGAACCTGTTTTTTCTGGAGGAGGGCCGCCGGCTCCCCCTCGTCGCGCGCGGGGCAGAGCTCGCTGTCCGCGGCACGGACCGGACCTTCCCACGGCGCTCCCTTCAGGCGCTCCTCGGGGAGGCTCCGGAGCGGTTCAGCCCGAACGTCTTCCTCCGTCCGCTCGTGCAGGACAGCATCCTGCCGACCCTGGCCGAGGTGGCGGGACCGGCGGAGACGGCCTACCTGGCCCAGCTCCTCCCGGCCTACGCCCTCTTTGACCTGCCCGTGACCCCCCTCCTCCCCCGCGCCAGCCTCACCCTCATCCCCCGCTGGGCGGCGCGCCTGCTCACCCGCCACGAACTCGCCCCGCTCGAGCTGCAGGAGGAGCGGGGGACCCTCGTGAGCCGCGCCCTCCGCAGGCGCCTCCCGCCCGGTACCGAGGACCGGCTGGCCGCCCTCCGGGCCGAGATCGCGGACGCCTTCGGGCGTCTGCGGGGCGTCGCGGAGTCGGTGGACCCGACCCTCACCCCGACGGTTGGCTCCGCCGAGGGCTATGTGCGGAAGCAACTGGGGACGGTGGAGCGAAAGCTTCTCCAGGCCGTGAAGCGCCGGCACCAGGAGGTGGAGGAGCAGGTGGCCCGCCTCCAGGATGGTCTCGTGCCCGGCGGGGTCCTCCAGGAGCGGGCGCTCTCCCTCCCCTCTTTCCTGGCCCAGGAGGGGCTGGACCTCCTTCCGCACCTCGCCGCGGCCCTGCCGGGGCCGGGCTTCACCCACAACCTCTGCTGGTTGGAGGAGGGTTGATGCGCATCGGCATCACCTGCTACCCCACCTACGGGGGCTCGGGCGTCGTGGCCTCGGAGCTCGGGGTAGAGCTGGCCCGCCGCGGGCACGAGATTCATTTCATCTCGTATGCGCTGCCGGTTCGGCTCCAGCAATACGACCAGCACGTCTTCTTCCACGAGGTGGAGGTCCTCACCTACCCCCTCTTCGACCACCCGCCCTATACCATTGCCCTGGCGGCCAAGATGGCCGACGTGGCGCGGCAGGTGGGGCTGGACGTGCTCCACGTTCACTACGCCATCCCGCACGCGGTCTCGGCCCACCTGGCGACGGAGGTGCTGGGGCCGAGCGCGCCGGCCGTGGTGACCACCCTGCATGGGACCGACATCACCCTGGTGGGACGGGACCCCTCCCTCTTCTCCATCACGCGGTTTGCCATCGAGCGGAGCGATGGCGTGACCTGCGTTTCCCACTACCTGGCCGGGCGAACCCGGGAGCTGTTCGGAGTCGCGCGCCCCCTGACCGTTATCCCCAACTTCGTGGACACCAAGCGCTTCGCCCGCCGGGAGGAAGGCTCTCCCCGGGCGTTCTTCGCCCCTCGCGGGGAGCGGGTGCTGGTCCACCTGAGCAACTTCCGCCCCCTGAAGCGGATCCCCGACGTTCTCCAGGTGTTCGCCGCCGTGCGCCGCCGCCTGCCGGCCAAGCTCCTCCTAGTCGGCGATGGGGTGGAGCGCCCGGCTGCGACCTCCCTTGCCCAGGAACTGGGAGTGGCCGGTGATGTCCTGTTCCTCAGCCGACAGGAGGACGTGCCCCGCCTGCTCCTCGCCGGTGACGTGTTCCTGCTCCCCAGCGAGGAGGAGTCCTTTGGTCTGGCCGCGCTGGAGGCCCAGTCCTGCGGCCTCCCCGTCATCGCCACCCGGGTGGGGGGTCTTCCGGAGGTGGTCGCCGACGGCGAGACCGGCTACCTGTTCCCCGTGGGGTCCGTCCAGGCGATGGCCGAGGCGGCGGTGGCGCTCCTGCAGGACGCCGAGCGGCTCCAGAAGATGGGGGAAGCGGCCCGCCGCCGGGCTCTGGTCCACTTCGACGCCAGCCTCATCGTCCCCCGGTACGAGGCGTTCTACGCGGCGGTCCTGGCGGAGCGCCGCGCGACGCCGGGCGGACGGCCCACAGCTCAGCCCCCCCCGAGCGCCTGAGCGCCATCTTTCCCCTCGCGACTCCAGAAGGCGCACGCCTCCACGCTGAGATGGTAGCCGCCCAGCTCGCGAGACGCCGGAGGCCTGGAGTGCAGCTATGAACTTCTTTCCGGGGTGGGGGACTTTCGGCGACCGAAGCTCTTCAGGGGATGAGCGTTGTTGTCAGCGTACGAACGTAGCCTTCACACGCTTCGAAACCAGGAAATAGGGAACCCATATCGAACATGCGACGACAGCTCTGGCGAGCTCCTTCACAGATTCCATGTCCTTTTGACTCGCCACGGCAGGGATCAAACGAGAAATGGGGAAGTCCACCGCAACGAAGAGCAAGTTCGCGAGGAGAAATACAATCAGCATTTTGGGAACAATTCTTCGCTTCTGAAAGAAAGAGACCGCCACAATGACTGAAAACACGATCAGCACAAGATTTCCCACTAATTCAAAGATCAAGACTGGCGCCCAGAGCGGATGATACGCTCCTGTCCCCGGCGTCGTCAGAACAGACCACGCCTCGGTCGTAAAGATTGGGTAGAAATTCTTCCCGAGGAAAACCAGTGTTCGGAGGGGCGTGAGAACTAATCCGATCGCCAGCACGATCAACCACCCACCGAGCTTCTCGTGTCGCGTATCCGGGATTTCCCGTTTGAAATCTTGCGGTGCACTGGGGCGCGGTGCCGCGGCCCCGATCGGAGTGCCACAGGACTTGCAGACCGGGCCGGCCATCTGCATCAACCCGCAGGCGGGGCATTTCATGCTTGTCGGCATCGGCCCATCCCCCTGCATGCTGTCAGTCGCCCCCGCGACTGCGTAGAGCTAGAAGCGGAGGGTCAGAGCGGCGAAGGGTCCGTGGAGGAAGAGGTCGAGTTTGTCGTCCCCCTCCTCCCCCTCCAGGTCAATCACCCGGTAGCCCCCCTTGAGCTCGACGAAGGGCCAGGGAGAGAAGGTGACAGAGGCTTCGCCGTCCACGTAGTGGCCCCTGCTCCCGGCGTACACGCCCACCAGCTCGGCCCCCACACTTACGATCCGGGTGATGGTGGGGTAGGCCCGGAAGGCCAAGCCCACGACGGGGACGGGTACGCGGAAGTCCACCTTCTCATCCAACCCGCTGGTGATGTCCCGGAGGCGCGCCTCGCCGTCGAAGTAGTGGACCTCGAAGAGGATCCCCAGAAAGCCCAGGGGGGTCTTGAAGAAGTCGAACTCGTACCCGGCCCGGAGGATCTTCACGTCCAGGTCGGTGATGACGCGGTCGCCCGCGGTGAAGGTCTGTCCCTGGAAGGTAAAGGTCTGGGAGATGGTCCGGTCCCCGTCGAAGGAGAGGGGCAGGTAGCCGATCCGGAACTTGTGCCGGCCGAGGAGGGTGAGGCCGACGCGACCCTCGAAGGCGTTCTGCTCCTTATCGAGACCGAGGTCGCTCACCGGGTCCACGGGATCCCCGGGGGAGCCGGGGGCGGAGGCCACGATCTCAGACTCTAGGGTGGGCCGCCAGTAGCGGAACTCGCCCCAGATCTCGGCGAAGGGCAGCGCGGCCGCGGGCTCGGCCGTGGCAAAAAGGAACAACCCTATAACCAGAAGACCACAGCAGACCCGGCGCATCCCGCTTCCTCCCCGGCTCCCGGCGGCGTTCGGCCTCGGCTCGGCCCCTGGCACGCTGGGCGGAGCCGCGGCGGCGTGTGTTTCCGCCAGGCCCGGATGGTGAGCAGATCCGTTCGTCCGGGGCGAGCAAGAGCAGGAACTGTGCCAGAGGCCGGGGTGGAGGGAAAGAAGGAGGGGGTATGAAACTGAAGGGTGCGCCGTTACGGGCGGCGTTTGAGGAGGAGTTCCCGGCGCTGCCCTGAGCCGGCTTTCACTTTGGCGCGCTCCGCGCCGTTCGTCGCCGGGGGGCCTTGGCTGGCGCCGTCGGGGGGGGTGGCGCGGCGGCCGGCTTCCCGCCGAGCGCCTCTGCCTCCTCGAGCGCGCGCAGGATGCCGGCCTCGGTGACCGGCCGGGGCAGGTGATGGATGCCGCTCCTCGGGCGCAAGAGCAGGCGGGCCAATGCCGCCCGACCGGTCGGCGGCAGGTCACGCTCCAGGAGGTCGGCCAGCGTGAGGGGGAGGCCGAGGCCCCGGAGGAAGACGGCCAGCGCGGCCGCCTCCTCCCGCTCCCCCAGCAGGCAGCGCTGAAAGAGCAGTCCGAAGCCCACCGTCTCCCCGTGGAGGGCGGCGATCCGTTCCCCGGTAAGGGTGAGGGAGACGGCAAGGGCATGGGCGGCGGCCGAGCGGAGCCGATGCCCGCCCAGGACCGAGCAGAGCCCGGCCCCCAGGATATTGGCGTCCACGACGGCCTTGAGGCGCGCCGTCGTCTCCTTCTTGCGGCAGTCCTCAACGGCCCCACTCCCCCGCTCCCACAGGTCCGCGTGGACGCGCCGGGCCACCTCGAGCGCCGCCCGCTCCGGGAAGGTGAGCGCTGTCTCCTCCTGCAGCCGCCCCTCCTCCCACTTCGCAAGGGCGTCCGCGATCCCCGACGCGAGGAGGCGAGGCGGCGCCTCCGCGATGATCCGGTAGTCCACCAGGCAGCAGACCGGCGGCAAGACCGGCCGGGTCTCCACGTAGCGCCCGCTGGCGTAGAGGATGGCGCACGCCGAGGCGCCCGCGCAGGTGGCCGCGCTGGTCGGGACCGTCAGGACGGGCCGGCCCGCCCGCTCCGCGACCGCCTTGGCGTAGTCCAGGACCTTGCCCCCCCCCATCCCGACGATGACCGCTCCCTCGAGCGCGCCCCACCGGGTCGCGGCCCCCTGGACGGCCTCGGGCGAGGTCTCCCCGGGGAAGTGCTGCTCGCGGGCCTGGAGGCCGGCCCGTCGGAGCGATCCTGTTACGGGAGGCCCCGCCAGCTCCATGACCAAGCGGTCGGCAATGACGATGGCCTGGCTCCCGAACGGGCGTGCCACCTCCCCGACCCGGTCCATGACCCCCTCCCCGGCCAGGTAGCGGCCGGGGCTCAAGGGCAGGTCGTGCCCCCCCTGCGGTGGAAAGACCGCTTCCGCGCTCCTCACCGTCCCCTCACGCGTCCGCCCGGGCCAGCACGAAGTCGCGGAACTCCACGAGGTCGCGGGCCCTCGGGCAGTCCCGCTCCCCCCAGGCCCCGATGGGATCCAGGAGAATGCCGGTCATCCCGGCCCGCCGGGCCCCGAGAACGTCAATGGAGTACAGATCGCCCACGAAGGCCGCCTCAGCGGGCGCCACGGCAGCCCGCCCCAGGGCGAGCTGGAAGATCCGGCGGTCGGGCTTCTCGACCCCAACCAGGTGGGAGTCCAGGACGAAGTCCACGGCATCGAGGAGCCCCGCGTCCCGCAGACTCTGCTCCGCCGTGCCGTCTGAGTTAGAAATGACGCCGACCGAGAGCCCCCGGCGGCGGAGCGCCGCGAGAACGGCGCGGGCATCCGGGTCAGGCTCGCTCCAGAGGCGCTCGACTCGCCCCAGCGCCCGGAGGCGCTCCACCAGGCGGGGCCCCCGCCCGTCCCAGCGGACACCGACCTCCTCCAGGATGAGGCGGAGGTAGCTTTGCATGACATCCAGCCCCTCCGTCGTCCCCCGGCCGGCGACGATGGGGTCGAGCCGCACCCGAGCGCGACGCTCGGCGGCCCGGATCGCCTCCACCTCGCGCCCGACTCCCTCGGCCGCGAAGGCCTCGGCCATCCGGTCAAGGCGCAGGTGAACGAGCGTGTTCCCGACGTCAAAGAAGGCAGCGCGCAGTGGCATAACGGCTCATTATAGCGGCCGGGGCGACCGCTGCCAACGGGTCTCGCCGTCATTCGGCTCGGTCACGCCT
>JAKEHP010000156.1 GCA_022614955.1 Candidatus Methylomirabilota bacterium | reverse complement strand
TGGGCTCCCGAGAGCGGCAGCAGGTCTCGTCATCATTGCGCTGGCCGGGGCCCTGGGGACAGCCCTCTGGACCTGGCAAGGGGCGCGGCAAGGGACCAGCGAGGAAAGACCGCTGGAGGGGCTGAAGGTCTTCGGAACGGTCCCGGACTTCTCCCTGGTCGAGCGGAGCGGAAAGCGGATCATCCTGGCGGACCTCCTGGGAAGAGTCTGGATCGCAAACTTCATCTATACCCACTGTCCCGACACATGCCCCTTGCAGAGCGCCCAGATGGCCCTGCTGCAGAAGGAGCTCATGGCTGAACGCGACCTCCGGCTGGTCTCCATCAGCGTGGATCCGGAACGCGACACCGCCACGGTCCTGTCCGAATACGCGGAGCGCTTCGGGGCTGACCCCGACCGGTGGCTCTTCCTGACGGGGGAGAAGAAGGCGATCTACCGCCTCGCCCAGGAGGGCTTCCGTCTAAGCGCCGTTGACCCGGAGGAAGGGGTGCGAAGTTGGCTGTTCGGCGTTGCGCCCGTCATGGCGCATCACGGGCAGGTGGGGAAAACGTTTCTGCATAGCTCCCGGTTCGTCCTGGTGGATCGCCAGGCACGGATCCGGGGGTACTACCAATTCAACGAGGATGAGGCCATGGGGCGCCTCGTGAAAGATCTAAAGACTCTGCTCCGGGAAAAATGACCCCTCAAACCGTCCTCGATAGCCAGGAGGCATGATGCTCCCCCGGATCTTCTCCGTTCTTGTCGGGGCCTTGACAGTGTTGCTGGCCGACCATGGCGGACTGGCAAGCGCGGCCCCTGGCGGGGTCGTGCAGTTCCACCATATCCACGGGCTTGCCGTGGACCCCAAGGACCCCGACGTCCTCTTCGTCGCCACCCACGGGGGGCTGTTGCGCGTCATGCAGGACCGCCAGTGGGAATGGGTGGGAGAGGCGCGCCACGACTATATGGGCTTCACGCACCACCCTCAGGAGCAGGGGACCGTCTTTGTCAGCGGTCACCCGCAGGGCGGGGGCCTGCCGAACCCCATGGGCCTCCTCGTCAGCCGGGATGGCGGCCGGACCTGGCAGCCGCTGGCGCTCCGCGGCCAGGTGGACTTCCACGCGATGACGATCAGTGCGGACGGAGAAACCCTGTACGGGTGGAACGTCATGGGCTCGCCCGGTCTGTATCGCGTCTCGGCAAAGGACGGCACGTGGACGCGAGTGGACGCTGCTGGCCTCCGGGATGTCTTCAGCCTGGCCGCCCATCCGAAGGAACCAGAGAGCCTTCTGGCAGCGACCCGATCGGGTCTGCTGCTGAGCCGGGACGGGGGAAACACCTGGAGGTCGGCAACCTCCCACCTGGAGGGAGTTTCCGTCACGGCCGTTGCCTATACCCCGAAAGATCCCCGTCGCCTTTATGCATACGCTGCGCGGCAGGACCTCGGGTTCCTCACGAGCAGCGATGGCGGCAAGACCTGGAGGACGACCGGCCTCTTCCTCGGGAGCGAGGATGCGATTGCAGTCCTGGCTCCTTCTGCCCACGGGGAGCAGACGATCTACATGGCGACATTCACCTCGGATCTCCAGAAGTCCACGGACGGGGGAGTGACCTGGAAGGCTCTGGCGCGGAAGGGAAAGCCGGTCGCCCCCTGAGCCGGAGACGAAGTGGGGCCGCTGGGGGCCGTGCAGGGGGATCGGAGGTGAGAGCCGCTGCAAGGGTCGCCCTGGTCCTGCTGATCGCCTCCGGCCTCCCCGCCCTGGTCGCCCATTCCTCGGCCCACGAACTCCCGGCCTTCCCCCAAGTCCGCCCGTTGGCGGTTGAGCCGGAACTGGTCTTGGACCGCTTCACGATCCGGCACCTGGCCATGGAGTGGGGACACCTGGTCGGGTTCGGGATGTGGCTCGCCGCCTCCGCGCTCGGCTTGGCGGGACGCGAAGGCCCCCACTGGCCGGTGGTCCTCCTGACGTGGACGGCGATCGCCGTGGAGGGAGTCACCGGCATGTACAAGATGGAATACAGCACTCCCTTCGCGGGCAGCTTGCAACTCTTCGCGCTCGATCGCATCCCCCCGATCTCCTTCGCGCGCGAATACGTGTACACCCTGGTGGTCAAGCACCTGCTGCTGGTGGGCGCCATTGGGGTGACGGCAGCCCTGAGCGTCCATGTCTGGCGCAGCAAACCCGGTGAGCGCTCGAGCCTCTTCCGGGCGCTGGTCTCCGCCAATCTGGTCCTCGCCCTCGCCATCGGCGCAGCCGCCGCGATTCTCGGCTTCTACCACGCCATCGTCCTGCACTTCTCGTGAGCCGTGATCCCGGCTTCGGGATGCACCCCGGCATCGCGGGCACCTCCAACCCGGGTGATTCCCCTTGACGCCCAGACTCCCCCGGTGTACCCGAGAAGCAGGAGGCGAGAGCGAGAGGGCCTTTGGGTTTCCGGAGGAGCCATGGTGACCCTCTATCACCGGGAGGGGTGACCGGGCTGCGCCATGGCGAGGGAGTTCCTCTCGCGCCACGGCATCGCCGTCGAACTCGTGGACACGGGAGCAACGCCCGTGACCGCGGCGACGCTGGCGCTCGTCCGGGAGCGTCGGATCTGCCACGTGAGGTGGGAGGGGAGCATCCTCACCTGGAACCAGGAGCAGTCCCCGGCTCCCGAGGAGCGGCTCCGTCAGTACTTCATCCACGAGGACGGCGGGATCCGGGTCCCGGTCCTTGTGGCGGAGGAGGCGATCATTCGGGGCTACGACGAGGAGACCTACCGGCGGGTGCTCGGCGTGTAAGAAGGACTCGGGCCAGGAGGTGATCAGGGAAAGGAAGGAAGGGGCCGGCGGCGACGCGGACGAGCGTTAGGCTGCGGCCTCCTTGAGCGCCGCGTCCAGCAGCTCGAGGGCCATCCCGATCTCTCGCTCCGCTACGTCCAGGGGCGGGAGGAACCGGATGGCCTTGACGCCGCAGCCGAGGAGGACGAGCCCACGCGCGAGCGCCGCGCGCACCACGGCCCCCCGCCGCTCGCGCGCATCGAGTTCCACGGCGGCCATGAGGCCGAGCCCCCGGGTGTCCACGACGTGGGGGTATCGCCCCGCGAGGTCGCGCAACCCCGCCAGGAGCCGCTCCCCCATCCGGCTGGCGTTCTGAAGGAGCCCCTCGCGCTCGATCACCGCGATCGTCCTGTAGCCGACGGCGGTGCTGAGGGCGTTGCCCTCGGCCCAGGTCCCGCCAAGCCGCCCCGCCTCCGCCGGGAAGAGGTCGGCCCGCCCCAGCGTGGCCCCCACGCGCAAGGCCTTCCCCGCGGTCATCAGGTCCGGCGTCACGCCGAAGTGCTCGATCGCCCACCAGCGCCCGGTCCGCCCCATCCCCGACTGCACCTCGTCGGCGATGAGGGGGATGCCATGCTGCCGCGCGAGGCGCGCGACCTCCTGCAGGAACGCCTTGCGAGGCACCCGGAAGCCGCCTTCCCCCTGGACCGGCTCGAAGATGATGAACGCCACCTCATCCGGCCGGACGATGCCGGATTCAGGAGTGAGGAGGCGGGCTAGACGGCTCGTCCCGTCGGCCTCCTCCCAGCCGCAACGGCAGGCGGCCGCGCAGGTGCAGAAGGGGAGGCTCAGGACCTGCGGGATCTGCGGGAAGAAGGCCCGGTGCACCGCCTTGCTCCGGTTGAGCGAGAGCGCCCCCAGCGTCCGCCCATGGAAGGCTCCCTCGAAAGTGATGGCGTACCGGGCGGCGGGCCGCGCCGCGTAACCGCACTTGATGGCGTTCTCGACCGCCTCGGCCCCCGAATTGGAGAGAAACACCCGGCCGAACTTGAACGGAGCGGTGAGTTCCAGCAGTTTGTGCTGGAGGTGGGCCGGGGTGGGGAGGGTGGGCGCATCCGGGTCCGGACCCGCCGCGCCGATGAAGTCGGTCCCGGCGTAGCGGTCTGGGTCCACGACGGCGCAGCGGGCGGCCTCCTCCAGGAGGGCGGGGTGGTTGTAGCCTAGGGCGGCTGTCCCGATGTGCGAGGCGAAGTCCAGGAGGACGTTCCCGTCGGCGTCGGTGCAGAAGGGTCCGATCGCGGGGGCCGTCCGGTCCCAGATGAAACCCTCCACGTAGGTGGCGGGCGCGGCGGTGGCGAGGTGATAGGCGGCCCAGCGGCGTGCCCGCTGCCCCGGGGGGGGCACCGTCACGCGCACCGCCGCCGTCGCCCGGTTCATCCCTCCCTCCGCCTGGCCGCGGCCCGGAGGCGGGCCGCCAGCCGCGTGTGCCGGCCCTCCGCCGGCGCCGTCTTCACCGCGATGGCCAGCGCCCGCCGGCTCCCGGCCAGCACATCCAGCCGGCGCCCCCGGGTGATGGCGGTGTAGAGCAGGTTGCGCCGAAGCATGATGAAGTGCTGGGTGTGCAGCGGCAGCAGGATCGCCGGGTACTCGCTGCCCTGCGATTTGTGGACACTGACCGCGTACGCGAGGGTTAGCTCGTTCAGGTCGGCCGCCTCGTAGGGGACCTCCCGGTCCTCGAACCGGACGGTGAGCGTGCCCTCCTCCGGGTCCACCCGCGTCACCCGCCCGATGTCCCCGTTGAAGACCTCCGTCTCGTAGTTGTTCCGGAGCTGCATTACCTTGTCCCCGGCCCTGAGCACGCGCTCCCCCCGGGTGAGGGCCGGGCCCGATGGGTTGAGCGCCGCTTGCAGCGCCTGGTTCAGGGCCGCCACTCCCATTATCCCCCGGTGCATCGGGGCCAGAACCTGGATCTCCTCGACCGGGTGGAGGTGGTGCCGCGCTGGCAGGACGTGCGCCACCGTCTCGACCACCAGGGCGGCCAACCGGTCCGGGTCCTCCTCTTCGAGGAACTGAAAGTCTCCGGCCTCTCCCAGGAGCGGCATCTCGCCCCGGTTCACCCGGTGCGCGTTCTGGACGATGAGGCTCTGCTCCGCTTGCCGGAAGACCTCCTCCAGTCGGACGACGGGGAAGGCCCCGGAGGCGATGCAGTCGGTGAGAACCGCCCCCGGCCCCACGGAGGGGAGCTGATCCGCGTCCCCCACCAGGACCAGGAGCGCCTCCGGAGGCAGGGCCTCGACCAGGCGGTGCATCAGGGGCAGGTCGGCCATGGAGAGCTCATCCACGATGACCGCCTCGGCGGCAAGAGGCCGGGCCGCGCTCCGGCGGAAGACCGCCTCCCGCGGGCTGAACTCCAGGAGGCGGTGCACCGTCTGGGCCGGGCGCCCCGTAGCCTCGGTCATCCGCTTTGAGGCGCGCCCCGTCGGCGCCGTGAGGAGAGCCCGGAGCCCCTTCCGCTCCAAGATCGTCAGAAGACAGCGGAGAATGGTGGTCTTTCCGGTCCCGGGCCCACCGGTGATGACGACTGCCTTCCCTCCGAGCGCGGCGGCCAGGGCCGCCTGCTGCCGAGGGGCCAGGACGAGGCCGGTCTGGCCCTCGACCCAGGGGAGGGCGCGTGCCGTGTCCAGGGCCACGCCAAACCGGGGCGCCTTCAGGAACGCTCCCAGCCGGTGGGCCAGGGCCACCTCGGCCTCGTAGAGCTCCCGGGGGAAGACCACCGGTTCCTCTTCGCCCGGCTCGACCACCACCTCCGCCGCTTCCCCCAGGCGCGCGAGCGATGCCTCCAGCGCCGCGGGCGGCACCTGGAGAACCTCGGCCGCCGCCTTAAGCAGCCCCTCGCGCGGGTAGCAGCAGTGCCCGTCTTCGGTGAGGGACCCGAGGACGTGGAGGAGCCCCGCCGCCAGGCGAACCGGCGCGTCGGGGGAGACGCCCAGGCGGGCTGCGATGCCGTCGGCGGTCTTGAACCCGATGCCGTAGATGTCCCGGGCGAGCCGGTAGGGGTTCTCCCTGACGAGGGCCACCGCACCCCGCCCATAGGTCTTGAAAATCTTCCCAGCGTAGGTGGCCGAGACCCCGTGCCCCTGGAGGAAGAGCATCACCTCCCGGACCTCCCGCTGGGTGTCCCAGGCCGCTCGGATCCGGGCCACCCGGTCCGGGCCGACGCCGCTCACCTCCCGGAGGCGCTCCGGCGATTGCTCGATGATCTGCAAGGTCTCCTCCCCGAACCGCTCCACCAGGCGTCGCGCGGTCACGGGGCCGACCCCCTTGATGAGGCCGGAGCCCAGGTACCGCTCGATGCCGACCCGGGTGGCCGGGGTCAGGACCTCCCAGGCCGAGACCCGGAACTGTTCCCCGAAGCGAGCATGGCGCGTCCACTCGCCCGTCAGGCGGAGGCCCTGCCCCGGATGGAGGCCCGGCATCGCCCCCACGACGGTGACGGGGGCGGGGCGGCCCGACACCGCCAGCCGGGCCACGGTGTAGCCGTCCTCCGCGCTCGCGTAGGTGATCCGCTCCACGACCCCCTCAAGCGTCGCCATGGCCTGCCCGCTGCCGCCGCGGGCGCCCAAGCAGCGCCGCCCGCGTCAGGGCTTCCTCCCCGAAGCGCTCGGCCACGGCGTCCATGACGGCGGCGACCCGCTCCCGCCGGGCCGCCCCCGCCCCGAAGAGGGGGAGCTGCCGCCCCACCGCCTCCGCCCGGACCAGCCGCGACACGGCGATGCCCAGGAGGCGGATCCGGCGCCCGGGGAGGCGAGCTGCCGCCAGAAGCTCCGCCGCCACCGGGAAGATCTCGTCCGCCAGGGCCGTGGGGATGGCCAGCGTGCGGGCGCGGGTGTGGGTCTCGAAGGGCTCGAACCGAACCTTGAGGGTGACGGTGCCTCCGCGCACTCCCTCCCGCCGTAACCGCCGCCCCACCCGTTCGGCCAGGGCGAGGAGTGTGGTCCGGAGCAGGCGCGGGTCGGCGGTGTCTTCAGCGAAGGTGGTCTCGGCACCGATGGACTTGGCCGCCTCCTCTGGCGTCACCGGCCGGTCATCCACGCCGTTGGCCAGCTCCCAGAGGTGCCGGCCGGCCTCGCCGAACCGGGCCGCCAGCGCCGCCTCGGGCCAGGCGGCCAGGGCGCCGATCGTGATGAGGCCGAGGGAGCGGAGCAGGCGCTCCGTCTTGGCCCCCACCCCCCAGAGGCGGGAAACCGGAAGCGGGGCCAGGAAGGCCTTCTCCTGCCCCGGCGGCACGGCCACGAAGCCGTCGGGTTTCCCGAGGTCGGAGGCGACCTTGGCTACGAACTTGTTCCCCGCCACCCCCACCGAGGCAACCAGCCCTTCCTCCGCCCGGGTGTCCGCCTTGATCCGGCGCGCGATGGCCTCGGCTGCCCCGAAGAGGCGGGTACTCCCGCTCACGTCCAGGAACGCCTCGTCAATGCTCAGGGCCTCCACCAGGTCGGTGTAGCGGGCGAAGATGCCGAAGAGCCGCTCCGAGACCTCCTGGTAGCGCTCCATCCGAACCGGGAGGAAGACCGCCCGCGGGCAGAGGCGGTAGGCCCGGCCGATGGGCATCGCCGAGTGGACGCCGAAGGCCCGGGCCTCGTAGGAGCAGGCGGCCACGACCCCGCGCCCCCCGCCCCCCTTCGGGTCCGCCCCCACGATCACGGGCCTCCCGCGGGTGCGCGGATGGTCGCGCTGCTCCACGGCCGCGAAGAAGGCGTCCATGTCCACGTGGATGATGCGCCGAGGTGTCGCGGGGGGGCGGGGAGCGCCGGCGTCCCTCACTGCAGCAGCATCTCCAGGAGGTCGGCCAGGCGGGCCATGGCGTGGCCGTCATCCGGGGGCGCCTGCATGGCCCGGCCCCGGAGCCAGGCGATGAGGCTGCGCCGCCCCTCGAGGGAGAGGCTCTTCAGGGCATCAATCAGGGCGTCCAGGTCCACGTCCCTGCTGCGGCGGGGCCCCATGGGGCTCCTCCTGGCCTAGCCCGCCGTCCACCCGGACGCAAAGCGGGACAGCCGTTTCTGGGTAAAGGCCGTGACCCCCTCGGCGGGGCCGGGACTACTCGAGCAGGCTGCCCCAGACGCGGCGGACAGCCGGATCGCGCAGGCGGTCCAGCTCGGCCCGGACGTGGCCGAGGCCGTAGACGCAGAGCTCGAAGTTCTCCGACAGCTTGCGGAAGAGGGGCGCGGCCGGTCCGTGGCGGCCGAGGGGAAACTCGGAGACCACCCAGTAGGAGTGCTTGCCGGTCCGGACGTAGTCCAGGAAGGCATCGCGGGAAACGGCCAGACCGGACTGGGCCTGGCGGGCGACGAACTCGGGGAAGAGGCCGGCCATGAAGAGGGTGTAATCCCCGATGTGCTTGTGGACTTCCCGCTCCCGCTCCACGCTGGTGGCCCGGTGCAGCAGCTCCCCCTCCGCCAGCATCCCGGCCACCTCGTGCACCCGCTGCCCTCTGGCATTGCGGATTTTGTAGACATTGTCCACGTGGGCAAAAGCGGTGAGCAGGTCGGCCACATACCCGGTCACCTCCGGGTCGG
Organism: Candidatus Methylomirabilota bacterium; assembly: GCA_022614955.1. Classification (GTDB taxonomy): domain Bacteria; phylum Methylomirabilota; class Methylomirabilia; order Methylomirabilales; family JACPAU01; genus JACPAU01. The sequence continues at coordinate 3,116 of JAKEHP010000156.1, read as the reverse complement.
GCCAGGCAAGCCCCTCGAAGAAGGTCCGTTCCGTGAGCCCCGTGAAGAGGCTGCGGAGCGGATGCTCGCGGGTGATGGGCTGCGGCATCCCCACTCTCCCCCCGGCCGCGCCGACGACCCGCGGCCCGTGGTGGCCATTATAACACTTACAACAGAGGTCGCGGCGGCGCCTCCGCCGGCGGAACCCGCCCGGCCAGCTTCGCCAGGGCAAGGGCCGCGTGGGCCACCACCCCCGGGTCCCGGTCCGCCAGGGCGTGCAGGAGCGCGGGACGCGCGGCCTCCGCCCCGATCTCCCCGAGCGTCCAGGCGGCGCGCAGGCGGAGCGATGATTCCGCCGCCGTGAGGTAGGTCGCCACCACCGGTGCCCCGCCCGCATCCCCGAGCCGACCGAGGATCCAGGCAGCGTACAGGCGCACGACGGCAGGCGCGGCCTCATCCGCCAACGCGGCGGCGAGGAGGGGGCGGGGCGTCTCATCCCCCTGGCCAGCCAGGATCTCCGCGGCGTAGAGGGCCAGGGAGCGGTCGGCCGCCTCGAGGGCCCGGTGGAGCGCCTCTCGCCCTGCCGACTCGCCGCGCCGGGCCAGCGCTTCCGCGGCGCTCACCCGGACGTAGGGGTCACGGTCGGCCAGTCGCGCCTTCAAGAGGCTCCCGGCGGTCCCGTCCCGGAGGGGCGCCAATCCCAGGGCCGCCGCCATCCTGACGGACGGGTCCGGCTGCGCCAGCGCCTCCCGGAGGACGGGGAGAGCCCCGGGGTCGCCCGCCCGCGTGAGGGCGGCGGCGGCCGCCACCCGGACCGTCCAGTCGGGGTCCCGCAGCCCGGCCCGCACCGCGGCGGTGCCCGCCGGCTCCATCTCAGCCAACGCCTCCACAGCAGCCGCGCGGACGAAGGGGTGACGGTCCACTGCTAACGGCAAGAGGAGCGCCCGCGCCCCGGGATCCTTTCGCACTCCCAGGCCCCGAGCCGCGGCTGCCCGCAGCGCCGGGTCCGGGCTCAGGAGGGCGAGCCGCAGCAGCGGCGCCGCCCAGGGGGGCCCGCCGCCCCCCGCCGGCAGGGGCCCCGCCTCCAGGACGGCCCGCTCCCCCTGCTGGAGGGCCTCCCGCAGGGCCGTGGCAAAGATCGCCTGGAGCAGCCCCTCCCGCCCCGGCCCCGCCGGGGCCCCGCGGTAGGCCGCCACCGCCTCCTCGAGGCTCCCCGCCCCCAGGAGGAAGCGCGCCCGCAGAGCCTGCAGGGATGGGGCACCCCGCCGCTCGGCCTCCTCCGCCCAGGCGGCCACCCGGTCCGTCTCCCCGGCCGCCGCGGCGGCTACCGCCGCCGACTGGAGCAGTTCCGGGCCGGGACCGCAGCCCGCGAAGGGGACAGCCAGGAGGGCCAGGAGCAGGACCAGGGACGTCACCGCACCCGCCTCGTCCGGCTCGCGCGGCCGAGGGCATGGTACTTCGCCGCCGTGCCGCGCGCCCGCGCCACCGGGTACTTGCGCGCGTTGGCCTTGAGCTTCCGGAGGGCTATGCCCTTCAGGTCCACCCCGAGGACATCCGCCAGGGAGAGAAGCAGGAGGAGGACGTCGGCCATCTCGGCCGTGAGCGCCGCCCGCGCCCGCCGCCCTGCCAGGTGCGCCGCCACGGCGGCGTCGTCTTTCCACTGGAAGTGCTCGAGGAGTTCGGCTGCCTCCAGCGTGATCGAGATGGCCAGGTCCTTCGGCCCGTGGAACTGCCGCCAGTCCCGCGCGTCGCGGAAGGCCGCCACCCGTCGCTGCAGGTCCCGCACCGTGCGCCCTCCACGCCGCCCCTATGGCTCTCGCTTAGAGGTTGGTCTCGGAGGCCTCGGGACCACCCCTGCCCAGGGCCCGCTCCGCCGCCTCGGCCAGCGCGCGGTCGTGCCGGTGGTCCCGCGCGAAGACCCGGCAGTGGGCCACCCTGGGGGGGATGTGCTGGAAGAACTCCCGCAGCGGGCTGGGGGAGACCTCCCCCGTGGCCGGGTTGAAGACGTTCACCGTTTTGCGTCCCTCCGCGAGCGGATTCAGGGGGCGCGTGTCCTGGGTCGCCAGATCCACCTCGAAGGGATGGGCCCGGAGGCCGCGTGGGAGGTGCCGCCGGATCTCCTCCTTCAGCTCGTCGGCGTTCCGGAAGCGCTTCCCCTTGTCCGCCTCGTCCAGGGAGAGGACCCGGTCGTAGGCCATCTTCCACTTGACGCGCCGGGCGAGGATGTCGCTCCAGCGGCGACCGAGCTCCCGTTGCCGCGGCGTGACGCCGCGCCTTCCCGGCGTCGCCCACTCCTGGACCTTCTGTAGGAGGAACCACTCGGTGATCCCCAGGTAGCGGTCGAGCCGGCGGGCCGGGTTCTCCCGGATCAGGTGTGCCATGGTCTCCGCAAAGATCTCCCGCATCTGGAGATCCACAGCCCGGTTGGTCCGGTGGTAGTACACGTCCGAGTACATGGCCACCCGGGCCTGCAGAAACCGGACCAGGACGGGGACGCCGGCCCGGTGGATGGTGAGGCCCAACGGGTGCACGAAGGTGTAGAAGAGGAGCCGGTCAATGTCCACCATCTCCAGGGAGAAGCCAGTCATGTAGGCGTCGCGCTGGATGTAGTCCAGGTTGTCGGCGGTGTAGATACCGGAGAAGACAGGGCGGAGGAGCCGGACCCACCGGGGGGCGCTCGGCCCGTCCTCCTCCGCCGGCTTCCGGATCAGGAATGCAACCCACTGGGGTAGGATCCGCTCGCGGGGCGCGAAGGGCCCCGCCGGGCTGCGGCGCAGGCCACGCAGGATGGCCCCAAGCTTCTGGATGATGATCCGCTGGCCCAGGATCTCGTGGGTGAGGCGGTAGCGGGGCTGGAGGAAGTTCTCGTCGAAGAAGTGGCTGAAGGGACCATGTCCCACGTCGTGCAGGAGGCCGGCGGCCCTGAGCGTGGCGTGGACGAGGGGGAAGGAGGGGCATCCCTCCCGAAGCTGGCGACACCCCGTGACCAGGCTCGGGTAGAGCTGCTCCGCAAAGCGCCCGGCCACGTGCATGGCGCCGAGGGAGTGCTGGAAGCGGCTGTGCTCGGCGGCCGGGAACACCCAGCGCGCCGATTGCAGCTGCGGCACCCGGCGCAGCCGCTGCATCCAGGGGGAATC
>JAKEHP010000155.1 GCA_022614955.1 Candidatus Methylomirabilota bacterium | reverse complement strand
TTCCTGCCCATGGACCCACTGGGGTCGGTGGAGGCAGTGCCGCCAAACCCCACAGACATGGCTGCGCCATCCCGGATAATCTTGTCTGGATAGCGAATCTCCTCGAATGCGTGCAGCTGCGTGATCAGCGGGTCGAACTCACCCAGTTGCCCATCCTCATAATGCTCCTTGAACGTTGCCCACACTTCCGGCAATCTGTGCCCATGACTTCGGACCTTCTCAGGGGTAGCGTGGGCGCTTATGGCACCTTTCAAAATCATCTCCACCGCGTGATGTAACAGGTTGGCCGAGACGGGAATCAGGCGTGCGAGCGCGGCGCTTCGGCCAGCAACATAGTATTGAACACCAAGGGTTAGAAATTGCTCTGCCCAGTCTGTCGACATTGGGTCCTGCTTGTCCGCCTAACACCCGGATCAGCTGCGAGCGGCGCTCCGACTTGCCAGGCGCCGTTCGTCAGCTGCATCCGGTTGTTCTGCGGTCCCCCCTCTCACGAACCGAGCCGATGGTAGGCCCGACTGCTCCCGGACGGCCAGAACCGCCTCCCTCACAAGCTCTGACTCGTGGGCGACGAGGATAAAACACGCATGCGAGACATACGCAGCACCGTGGAGACCCACGGCGGCGAGCGCAAGCAGCTTCTGCTCCAGTTGCTCTGCCTTGTTGCCCCGGCCGAGACTCTGGTCGAAGACGAGAGTGAGCAGACCTGGTCGGGATCGGGCGATCTGGGCCAGCTCTTCGCCGAAGAGGTAGGCGGGCGCCCTCTTGCCGCCGACTCTCTCGAGCCGGAGCCCTGTGTCGGGATCTAGGAAGAGGTGGGTATGGCACGCACGGGCCGTCGCGAAGTAGGCGAACCGGTCGCTCTTCGGCCTCAGCGTCTCCGTCGAGATGAGGGGGACACCGAGGAGGCGAGCGAACACGTCGATCTGTTCGCCGGGGACTTCCTCCGTAAACATCGGGTTGGCAGACCACGGACCCAGTGCGCTCAGCCACCGCAGAAAGCTTTGCTTCACGATGTCGTAGGAGTCCCCCAGGTAGCTGAGGCGCACTTCGCTCTCCTCATGTTGTCCGCAGAACTATTAAGTGAGCCGCTGCCTGAGGGTGTCTGCAAAGCCGTCAGCAAAAAAGCGGCGAAACAGGGGGAATCCTGCAGAAGGCTGAGCAAGAACCGCGTCGTCACAAACCCGCGCCCGGACCGGCTTCACGGGCGTTTCTCATCAGTTGCGTCCATCCCGTCCGAACGAGTTTCAAGACCGCCGCCTTCAACCACTCGGCCACCCCTCCCCGTGCGTCCCCGGCCCGCTACCGGGGCGCGAGGCGCGCCTGACCGTCCAGGTAGGGCCGCAGGGCATCCGGGATCGTGACGCTCCCATCCGCCTCCTGGAAATTCTCCAGGAGGGCGATCCAGGTCCGCCCGATCGCCAGCCCCGAGCCATTCAGGGTATGGGCGTACTCCGCTGACGCCTTCGGGTGCGGCCGGTACCGGATCCCCGCCCGCCGCGCCTGGAAGTCCTCGCAGTTGCTGCACGACGAGATCTCCCGGTAGCCGTCCTGGCCCGGCAGCAGAACCTCCAGGTCGTAGGTCTTGGCCGACGCGAACCCCAGGTCTCCCGTGCAGAGGGCGACGACCCGGTACGGCAGCTCGAGCCGCCGCAGGGCCTCCTCCGCGTCCGCCGTCAGCCGCTCCAGCGCCTCGTCGGATTGCCCGGCCTCCGTGAACCAGACCAGCTCCACCTTGTTGAACTGGTGCTGGCGGATCAGGCCCCGGACATCCTTCCCGTAGGAGCCGGCCTCCCGCCGGAAGCAGGGGGTGGCGGCCGTGTACTTCTTCGGCAGCGTGCCGGGCGGGAGGATCTCCCCCCGGTGCAGGTTCGTGAGCGGGACCTCCGCCGTCGGGATGAGGTAGAGTCCCTCCTCGCTGGTCTTGAACAGCTCCTCCTCGAACTTGGGGAGCTGCCCGGTCCCCGTCATGGCGGCCGCGTTCACCAGGAGCGGCGGCCAGACCTCCGTATAGCCGTGCTCCCGGGTGTGCAGGTCCAGCATGAAGTTGATCAGCGCCCGCTCGAGCCTCGCGCCTGCCCCCGTCAGGACGGCGAACCGGGTCTGGGCTAACCGCGCCCCCCGCTCGAAGTCCAGGATCCCGAGCTCCTCCCCAAGCTCCCAGTGCGGCCTCGGGGTGAAGGCGAAATGCCGCGGGGTCCCCCACCGCCGGACCTCCTGGTTTGCCGCCGCGGGGTCCCCCACCGGCACCGAGCCGTGGGGGAGGTTGGGAACCGTGAGGAGCAGCGCGTCGAACTGGTCCTGGGCCTTCTGCTGCTGCTCCGTCAGCCCCTTGAGGGCCGGATCAATGCCGGCCGCTTCCGCCACGAGCGCTGCCGCGTCCTCGCCAGCCCGCTTCCGCCTCCCGATCTCCTCGGAGAGGGCGTTCTTGCGCGCCCGTAGCCGCTCGAGCTCACCGAGCAGCCGCCGCCGCTCCGCCTCCAGGGCGAGCAGGCCGTCCACGTCGAAGGCGGCGCCGCGATCCTGGAGCTTCTGCCGCAGCAGCTCCGGCTTCTCCCGGATGATCCGTGGATCGAGCACCCCTGCCCCACCCCCAAAGGGGAAATACCGTAGCACCGGGCCGGGGGGCGGTCAAGATCAGGCCTCGGCCTCCCCCGCCTCCCCTTCGCCTGCCTCCGGCGCTTCCGGAGCAGCCGCCGGGCCGGCCGGCCCGCCGCCGTTCTCCTCCCCCTCCTCCGTGACGAGGCGGGTGACGGCGGCCACCCGGTCGCCGGCCTCCAGCCCCTGCAAGCGGACCCCCTGCGTCGCTCGACCGATGACGCTCACGTCCCGGACAGTGAGGCGGGTGATCTTCCCCTCCTGGGAGATCATCATCAGGCCGTCCTCGTCGGTGACCTTCATCAGGCCGACCACCGGCCCGTTCTTCTCCGTCACCCGGATATTGATGATCCCCTTGCCGCCCCGCCCCTGAAGCCGGTACTCGCTGAGGTCGGTCCGCTTGCCGTAGCCCCGCTCCGTCACGGTCAGGATGGTGGCCCCTTCGGAGACGATCTCCATCCCCACCACCTGGTCCCCCTCCTCGAGGGAGATCCCGATGACCCCGCGGGCGATCCGTCCCATGGGCCGGACCTCCCCCTCTTCGAACCGGATGGCCTGCCCCTGGCGCGTCCCCAGGAAGACCGCGTCCGTCCCCCGGGTCAGCTCGACCGCGATCAGCTCGTCCCCCTCGTCCAGGGTCAGGGCAATGATCCCGCCGGCCCGGGGGTTCCCGTACGCGGCCAGCTCCGTCTTCTTCACGATCCCCCGCCGCGTGGCCATCATCAGATAGCGGTCCACCTCGAACTGCCGGATGGGGATCATGGTGGTGATCTTCTCCCCCGGCTCCAGTTGCAACAGGTTCACCGCCGCCTTCCCCTTGGCCGCCCGGCCCGCCTGGGGAACCTCGTGGACCTTCACCCAGAGGACCTTCCCCCGGTCGGTGAAGAAGAGGAGGGAGGAGTGGGTGGAGGCCACGAACAGGTGCTCCACGTAGTCCTCCTCCTTCGTCACCATGCCGGTGGACCCCTTCCCGCCCCGCCGCTGCGCCCGGTAGATGCTCAGGGGGCTGCGCTTGATGTAGCCCTGGTGGGAGACGGTGATGACCATCTCCTCGTCCGCCACCAGGTCCTCGAACTGGAGCTCCGCCTGCTCCTCGATGATCTCTGTCCGGCGGCGGTCCCCGTACTGCGCCTTGAGGGCTGCCAGCTCCTCCCGGATGAGCTGCCGAACCAGTCCCTCGCTCTGGAGAATGGCCCGCAGCCGCTCGATGGTCTGGAGCACCTCCCGGTACTCCTCCTGGATCTTCTGCCGCTCCAGGCCCGTCAGGCGCTGGAGCCGCAGGTCCAGGATGGCCTGGGCCTGGACGACGCTCATGCCGAACCGCTGCACGAGCCCGGCGCGGGCCTCCTCCACCGTCGGAGCGTTCCGAATGAGGGTGATGACCGCGTCCAGGCGGTCCAGGGCGATCCGGTAGCCCTCCAGGATGTGGGCCCGCTCCTCCGCCTTCCGCAACTCGAAGCGGGTCCGGCGTACCAGCACGTCCCGGCGGTGCTGGAGGAAGTGCTGCAGCAGCTCCCGCAGCGCACAGACCTTGGGCTGATTGTCCACCAGGGCCAGCATGATCACCCCGAATGTGGACTGCATAGCCGTGTACCGGTAAAGCTGGTTCAGGATCGGGCGGGCGTCTTCGTCCCGCTTCAGCTCGATGACGATCCGCATCCCTTCCCGGTCCGACTCGTCCCGGAGGTCCGCGATCCCCTCGACCCGCCGCTCCCGCACCAGCTCGGCGATCCGCTCGATGAGCTTCGCCTTGTTCACCTGGAATGGGAGCTCGGAGACGATGATGTTCTCCTTGCCTCCCCGGGCCTTCTCGATGGCCGCCCGGGCCCGCATCTGGATGAGGCCCCGGCCGGTCCGGTAGGCCTCTAGGATGCCGGCCCGCCCGTGGATGAAAGCCCCCGTGGGGAAGTCCGGCCCCTGGACCTTCTCCATCAGCGCCTCGAGCGAGGCCTCCGGGTTCTCCAGCAGGAGGAGGGCTCCCCCCACGACCTCCCCCAGGTTGTGGGGGGGAATGTTGGTCGCCATCCCCACCGCGATCCCCGTGGCCCCGTTCACCAGGAGGTTCGGGGGGCGCGCCGGCAGCACGGTCGGCTCCAGCAGGGTCTCGTCGAAGTTCGGGACGAAGTCCGCGGTTTCCTTCTCGATGTCCGCCAGCATCTCCTGGGCGATCCGCGCCAGCCGGACCTCCGTGTACCGGTAGGCGGCCGCCGCGTCCCCGTCCACGGAGCCGAAGTTCCCCTGCCCCTCGATCAGGGGGTAGCGCAGGGAGAAGTCCTGGACCAGGCGGACGATGGTGTCGTAGACGGCCACGTCGCCGTGGGGGTGGAAGCTCTTCAGCACCTCCCCGACCACTGCCGCCGACTTCCGGAACCGGGCGCCGGGTCGGAGCCCGTTCTCCCACATGGCGTACAGGATGCGCCGCTGGACCGGCTTCAGCCCGTCCCGAACATCCGGGAGCGCCCGCCCGATGATCACGCTCATCGCGTAATTGAGGTAGGAGCGGCGCATCTCCTCGTGGATGTCGATGGGGCGGACCTCGCCGATCTGGCGCAGCGGCTGCGCCGCTGCCGCCGGCGTCGGCAGTCCCGGGGTCTCCTCCGCCATCAGGCGCTCCCCATGCGGCTAGATGTCGAGGTTGCGGACGTCATGGGCGTGGGTGGCAATGAAGTCCCGGCGCGGTTCCACCGCTTCCCCCATGAGGACCGTGAAGATCTCGTCAGCCTGCACGGCATCCTCGATCTTGACCTGGAGGAGCGTCCGGCTCTCGGGGTTCATGGTGGTCTGCCAGAGCTGCTCCGGGTTCATCTCCCCCAGGCCCTTGTAGCGCTGGATGGTGATCCCCTTCTTCACCTCGGCCATGATCCGCTCGATCAGCTCCCGGAGCGAGCCCGCCTCGGCTCCCCCGTCCCCCCCCTCGATCCGATACGGGGGCTGCCCGAGCGGCTCGAGGGCCGGGTGCAGGTGGACCAACTCCTTGAGCTCGGGGCTCGCCAGGAGGGTCTCGTCGGCGACCATCTGGCCCTCCGCCCCCTCGCGGCCCAGGAGGAAGACGAACCGGTGGGAGGCGCGCTCCTCGTCCTCCTCCAGCCGGGCTTCGACCACCCCCCCGAGCCGGGCCATTGCCGGTTTCAGGAGTCGCTGGACCTCATGGAGGTAGCCGGTGGCGGCCGCCTTCGTCTTCAGCGGCTCCGTGGCGCTCCCCCGGGCCGCCACCAGGGCCCGGACGAGGTCGGGCTGCTTCCCCCGCCGCTCCAGGTGCCTGACCAGCCCCTCGAAGGCGATCGCTCGCCGCAGCAGGGCCTGGAGGCGCTGGCCGGCCAGTGCCTGCCCCATCCCGGCCCCGGCCACCCGGAACCCCTCCACGGCCAGGTCCAGCAGGAACTCCTCCAGCGCCCGCTCGTCCTTCAGGTACCGCTCCACCTTTCCCTTCTTCACCTTGAAGAGGGGCGGCTGGGCGATGTAGAGGTACCCCGTCTCCACCAGCTCCTTCATCTGCCGGAAGAAGAGGGTCAGGAGCAGGGTGCGGATGTGAGCGCCGTCCACGTCCGCGTCGGTCATGATGATGATCCGGTGGTACCGGGCCCGCCTCAGCTCGAAGTCCTCGCTCCCCACGCCGGTCCCCAGGGCCGTGATGAGGGTCCGGATCTCGGCACTCGAGAGCATCTTGTCGAAGCGGGCCTTCTCCACGTTCAGGATCTTCCCCTTCAGGGGAAGGACCGCCTGGAAGCGCCGGTCCCGCCCTTGCTTGGCCGAGCCTCCGGCCGAGTCGCCCTCCACGATGAACAGCTCCGAGAGGGCCGGGTCCCGCTCGGCGCAGTCCGCCAGCTTGCCGGGGAGGGAGTCGCCGTCCAGCGCCCCCTTGCGGCGGGCCAGCTCCCGGGCCTTCCGCGCCGCGTCCCGGGCCCGCGCCGCATCCACCGCCTTCTCGATGATCTTTCGCGCGACGGGGGGGTTCTCCTCCAGGTGCTCCCCCAGTTTCTCGTTGACGGCCTGCTCCACGATCCCTTTCACCTCGGTGTTGACCAACCGGGCCTTCGTCTGCCCCTCGAACTGCGGGTTGCGGAGCTTCACCGAGATGACCGCCGTCAGCCCCTCCCGAACATCATCCCCCGTGAGCCCCGTCTTGTGGGTCTTGAGGAGGTCATTCGCGGCCGCGTAGGTGTTCAGGGTGCGCGTCAGCGCCGCCCGGAATCCGATAAGGTGACTGCCCCCGTCGTGCGTGTTGATGCTGTTGGCGTACGCGAAGACGTTCTCCGTGTAACCGTCGTTGTACTGGATCGCCACCTCGATCAGGGTGCCGTTCCGCTCCTGGACGATGTAGATGGGCTTCCCGTGGAGCACCGTCTTGTTCTTGTTCAGGTGCTCCACGAAGGAGACGATCCCCCCCTTGTAGAAGAACTCCCGCTTCTCGTCGGCCCGCTCGTCCGTGAGGGTGATGCGGAGGCCCTTCGTGAGGAACGAGAGTTCCCGGAGCCGGTTGGCCAGGGTGTCCAGGTTGAAGGTCCGCTCCTCGAGGATCTCTCCGTCGGGCATGAAGCGGATGCGCGTGCCGTGGCGCCGGGTCTTCCCCGTGACCTCCAGGGCCGTGGCCGGCTTGCCCCGCTCGTAGCGCTGGCGGTAGACCTTTCCTTCCCGGTGGACCTCCACCTCCAGCCACTCGGAGAGGGCGTTCACCACCGAGATCCCCACCCCGTGCAGGCCACCGGCTACCTTGTAGGCTTTGTCGTCGAACTTCCCGCCTGCGTGCAGCTTCGTCAGAACCACCTCCAGAGCCGGCAGCCCCGTCTCCCGGTGCACGTCCACCGGGATCCCCCGGCCGTCGTCCACGACGGTCACGCTGTTGTCCAGGTGGACCGTGACCTCGATCTGGGTGCAGTGGCCGGCAAGCGCCTCATCCACGCTGTTGTCCACCACCTCATAGACCAGGTGGTGCAGGCCCTCGGCCCCCTTCCCGCCGATGTACATGGCCGGTCGGGTTCGGACCGCCTCGATCCCCTCCAGCACGCGGATCTGCTCCGCCATGTAGTCCGGGGTCGCTCCGCCCCCTTCCGCGATCCGTTCCGTCGTCATACGCTCCTCAGTTCCGCTCCGTTCCTATCGGCCACCACCGGGCCCCAGGCGGCCGTCCTCGACCCGGTACACCGTCGCCCCAACCCCCAGCTCCCCGAGGGCGGCGGTCTCCAGGGCTGTGAGCACCACCTGATCTCCGCCCCGGATGAAGTCCAGCACCCGCCGGACCCGGATCCCGTCCAGCTCGGAGAGGACGTCATCCAGCAGTAGGAGCGGCGGCTCGCCGGTCGCGGCCCGGGTCAACTCCAGCTCCACCCCCCTGAGCGCCAGGGCCAGCAGCCGGGCCTCCCCCCGGGAGGCCTGGTGCGGGACCGGGCGCCGGTCCAGGTCGAGGACCACCTCGTCCCGCTGGGGAACGACCAGGCTCACGCCCGCCCGGACTTCCTCGCTCCGCCGCTCTGCCAGAGCTTTCAGGATCTGCTCCTGCGCCGCCGCTGGGTCGGCCTCCGGCTCCGCCCCGAATGCCGGGCGGTAGGCGCAGCCGGCCGCCCCCGGGCCCCCCAGACCCTCGTAGGCGCCGGGGAGCCGCGCGGCCACCGTGGCTGCCGCCTGCTTCCGGCGCCCTGCGATCCGCGCGTAGGTGACCGCCAGTTGCTGGTCCCACGCCTCCAGCGCGTCGGCCGACCGGGCCCGCAGAAGCCGGTTCCGCTGCTCCGCGATCCGCCGCACCCGTCGCAGGTCATCGGCGTGGCTGGCCCGCTGCGTCAGTGCGACGAGCCGGTCGAGGTAGCGACGCCGGGGCTCGCTCCCCGAGCCTGCGAGGATCAGATCCTCAGGGGAGAACACCACCGCGGGGACCAAGCTCCGGAGCTCCCCGGCTCCCCGCAGCCGCCGCCCATCCAGCGCGGCCGCCAGCCGCCCCGCCGCCCCTTGGACCGTCGCGACCCGCGGGCCCGCCGGGCTACTGAGCACGGCGCGCACAAAAAACCCCTCCGCCCCCGTCCGCACCAGGTCCTCGGCCCTGGAGCTCCGGAACGACTGGAGGGTGGCCGCCACGTAGAGCGCCTCCAGCAGATTCGTTTTCCCCTGCGCGTTCCTCCCGACCAGCGCGGTCACCCGCCGCGGGAGCTCCACCGCGGCCTGGGCGTAGTTCCGGAAATCCTGAATGACAAGCGCCTCGATCCCCACGCACCCACGGTCCGTCTGCGCCTCAGATGCGCATCGGCATGATGACGCAGCTATGGTCCCGCCCCTGGAGCGGGCGGAAGAGGGCGGGGCTCAGCGGATCGTTCAGGTGGATGCTGACTTCGGGCTCGTCCACCACCGCCAGGAAGTCCAGAATGTACCGGGCATTGAAGCCCGCGGTCAGCTCCTTCTCCGCGTGCTGGACCTCCACCTCCTCCCGCGCCTCCCCCAAGTCCAGGTTGACGCAGGAGACCGTGAGGCGCCCCTGCTTGAAATCGAACACGGTGGGCGCTGTCCGGTCTCCGACGATGGTGGATGTTCGCTTCAGGGCCCCCACCAGCTCCTCTTTCTTCACGCTCAGCCCGCGCCCCGGGGCTGCCGGGAGTACCTGTTGGTAGTTGGGGAACTGTCCATCAATGAGGCGGCACACCAGCACGCTCCCCCCGAGGTCGAAGGCCACCTGGTTCCCGAGCGGGACGAGCCGGACACCCTCGCCATCGTCGCGCAGGGCCTTCCCCGCCTCCAAGAGGGCCTTGCGGGGCAGGAGCGCCTCCGTCAGCCCATCGCCCTCCACCTGCTCGCGCGGGACGCGCGCCATGGCGAGCCGGTGCCCGTCCGTGGCGACCATCCGCACCTCCCCCTCCGCAATCTGGAGGAGCGCCCCGGTCAGCATGTAGCGCGTCTGGTCAGTCGAGATGGCGAAGGCGGTGCGCTGGATCATCCCGCGGAGCGTTTCAGGTGACATCCGAAGCCCCCCGCCTCCTGCAATCTCCGGCCGCGCGGGGAACTCGTCTTTCGGCAGGCCTTTTACTTTGAAGCGGGATCGTTGGCACGTGATCTCCGCGTTGAGCTCCTCGTGAACCCGCAGATCCACGGGGGCCTCTGGCAGCTCACGAACAATCTCATAGAGCTTCTTCGCCGAGAGGGCGATGGACCCAGGCGCCAGGATCTCGGCGGGCGTCCTGCTTCGGATGCCCACGTCCAGATCAGTGGCAAACACGCTGAGCCCGGTCTCACCCGCCTCGAGGAGGAGG
>JAKEHP010000154.1 GCA_022614955.1 Candidatus Methylomirabilota bacterium | reverse complement strand
TCGGATGGACGAAGGTATAGAAGAGGAGCCGGTCAATGTCCACCATCTCCAGGGAGAAGCCGGTCATGTAGGCGTCGCGCTGGATGTAGTCGAGGTTGTCGGCGGTGTAGATGCCGGAGAAGACGGGGCGGAGGAGCCGCACCCACCGGGGGACGGCCGGCCCGTCCTCCTCCGCCGGCTTCCGGATCAGGAACGCCACCCAGCGGGGTTCAACCCGCTCGCGGGGCGGGAAGGGCCCCGCCGGGCTGCGCCGCAGGCCGCGCAGGATGGTCCCGAGCTTCTGGACGATGATCCGCTGCCCCAGGATCTCGTGCGTGAGGCGGAAGCGGGGCTGGAGGAAGTTCTCGTCGAAGAAGTGGCTGAAGGGACCGTGCCCCACGTCGTGCAGGAGGCCGGCGGCCCTGAGCGTGGCGTGGACGAGGGGAAAGGAGGGGCAGGGCTCCCGAAGCTGGCGACACGCCTCCCCCAGGCTCGGGTAGAGCTGCTCCGCGAAGCGCCCGGCCATGTGCATGGTGCCGAGGGAGTGCTGGAAGCGGCTGTGCTCGCCGGACGGGTAGACCCACCAGGTGCTCTGCAGTTGATGGATGAAGCGGAGGCGCTGGACCCAGGGGCTGTCAATGAGGGCCTTCTCGGTCTGCTCAGCGGGATCCGTCTCGCGGGGGACCGTGAACTGGATGTACCCGTAGAGGGGATCCGCGAGGAGGGCTACCCCCTCCACGGGGGAGCCCTGAGCGCCCCGCGCCCTCCGAAAAGTGGGAGAGGCACCCGCCCCCCGCCGGGGACCGGTGCCCCTCCCCCGCTGCCGCGCGGCGCCGCCGCCCTGCCGCCTCACCGTGGCCCGCCCGGCCTCCTCACTCCGCCCCGACGGACCGGAGCGTCTCCAGGAGGAAGACCGTCCCCAGGTTCCCGCACCCCGGGCACTCCAGATCCATGGGCGTGGCCACGCTGGCGAGGCAGAGGGCGCACACCTCCTGGCGACACACCTCGCAGTAGCCGACCACCTTCTGCAGCGGGTGCATCGGGCAGCTCATGGGGTTGCCCTCCTCACGGCGGCTGGCGACTTGCGCCCTGGGTGGCGCGGGACCCGCGGCCACCTGCCGCCACCATATCACGCGCTCTCGGAGAGGGTCAAGGCAATCGGCCCCGGGCAGCCGCCCCGCGGCGTCACGCCCGGGGGTGGAAGCGGCGGTGGACTTCCTTCAGGTGGGCGCGGGCGACGTGGGTGTAAATCTGGGTGGTCCCCAGATCAGCGTGGCCCAGCATCATCTGGACGGCCCGGAGGTCGGCACCCCGCTCCAGAAGGTGAGTGGCAAAGGAGTGCCGGAGCTTGTGGGGGGAGACGGCCTGGCCGATGGCAGCCAGCCGGCCGTAGCGCTTCAGGAGGGCCCAGAGGGCCTGGCGAGTCAGCGGCCCGCCGCGCCGGCCGACGAAGAGGGCCGGGCTCTCCCGGCCCTTCAGGAGGGCAGGCCGGCCCCGCTCGAGGTACTCCCGGAGCCACCGCAGGGCCTCTCGCCCTACGGGGATGACCCGTTCCCTGTCCCCCTTCCCCACCGCCCGGACGAAGCCGGCCGTCAGGTTCACCGCGCCCAGGGGAAGACCGGTCAGCTCGCTCACCCGAAGCCCGGTGGCATAGAGGAACTCCAGCATCGCCCGATCCCGCAGGCCGGCCGGCCGGCGCTGCTCTGGCGCAGCGAGGAGGCGCTCCACCTGGGCAAGGCTCAGGACGCCCGGCAGGCGGTGGGCGGCGCGCGGGCGTCGGACCAGCTCGGCGGGATCCTCGGCGGCCCGGTCGGTGGCGAGGAGAAAGCGGTGGAATCCTCGGACGGCCGAGAGCGCCCGGCCCACCGAGCGCTCCGTCAGGCCGTTCTCACGCAGGCGCGCGAGGAAGACGTGCAGATGGGTGGGGCGGATGGCAGCGATGCCCCGGAGGCCCTGGCCCTCGAGGAAGTCCAGGTAGCGGCGGAGGTCGCGCGCGTAGGCCTCACGGGTGTTGCGTGAGGCACCACGCTCCGCCGTCAAGGCCGTGAGGTATTCGTCCACCAGCGCGTCCAGAGTCATAGCGACTGAGGGAGCCACCGCCCTTTTCCCGGGACCTGCCGCTCCTCCGCCCGATACCCAGACAGGGCTGCATCGCGGCAGGCCCCGGGCGGGCGGCGGCTCGTCACCGGTCCGCGGTGTCCAGCAGGATGGTGACGGGGCCGTCGTTCACCATGCGGACCTGCATCCTCGCGCCGAAGACCCCTTCCTGGACCGGGAGGCCCCGCTCCCGCAGGTCGCTCACGAACGCTCGCAGGAGGGGAACGGCCGCATCCGGCGGGGCGGCATCGGCGAAGGAGGGCCGCCGCCCCTTTCGGGCGTCACCGTAGAGGGTGAACTGGGAGACGACCAGAACCGCGCCTCCCGTCTCACGGACGGACCGGTTCATCTTCCCCTCGGCATCCTCGAAGATGCGTAACTCCGCCACCTTCCCCGCCAGCCAACGCGCCGCCTCCGCCGCGTCGGCGTGCCCCACCCCCAGGAAGATCAGAACGCCGGGGCCGATGGCGGCCACCTCCCGCCCGTCCACGCTGACGGAGGCCTCCCGGACCCGCTGGATGACCGCCCGCATGGTCCGCTTCCGTCACGCCTCCTCCGGCGTAGCCTCGATCCCGTACTCCTTGATCTTGTTCAGCAGGGTCTTGTAGGAGACCCGGAGCACCTCGGCGGCCTTGGACTTGTTACCGCCGGTCCCCTGCAGGGTTCGGGCGATGAGGTCCCGCTCGGCCCGAGCTGAGGCGCGGGCGCTGACCTCGTGGAGGCTCCCCGTGAGGGGGAGGTCCGGCTCCAGCTCCCCCCGCCCCCGCTTGACCCCCAGGGCGAAGTCCTGGACCGTGAGGGTCGGCCCCGCGGCAAGGATGACGGCCCGCTCGATGAAGTTCTCCAGCTCCCGAACATTCCCCGGCCAGGGGTAAGCCATGAGCGCCTTCAGAGCCTCCGGGGTCACCTCGCGGACCTCCTTCCGCATCTCCTGGGCGAACCGGTGGACGAAGTGGGTCACCAGCATGGGGATGTCCTCGGGCCGCTCCCTGAGCGGTGGGATGCTGATGGGGAAGACGTTGAGGCGGAAGAAGAGGTCTTCGCGGAATCGCCGCTCCCGGACTGCCCGGGCCAGGTCGGTGTTGGTGGCGGCGATGATCCGGACATCCACCTGGATCGGCCGCGTCCCGCCGACCCGCTCGAAGGCGCCATCCTGGAGGACCCGGAGGAGCTTCGCCTGGACCGCCGGGCTCAGGTCCCCGATCTCGTCCAGGAAGAGGGTCCCGGTGTCGGCCAGCTCGAACTTCCCCTGTTTCTGGGCCTGGGCCCCGGTGTAGGCCCCCTTCTCGTGCCCGAACAGCTCGTTCTCCAGGAGGGTATCGGGGATGGCCGCGCAGTTGATGGCGATGAAGGGCCGGCCCGCCCGGGTGCCCATCTGGTGGAGGGCCCGGGCGAAGAGTTCCTTTCCAGTCCCGCTCTCGCCGAGCAGCAGGGCGGTCGCGTTGCTGGGGGCCACCTTCTGGATGAGGGCACTCACCTGCTGGATCGCCCTGCTGGCCCCTACGATCTTGGGAAAGCCCAGCTTCTCGGCGAACCCCTCCTTCAGGACCAGGTTCTCGGTGTAGAGGCGGCACCGCTCCAGCACTCGCTCCATGAGGCGCAGGAGGTAATCGCTGTCGAAGGGCTTGGCCAGGAAGTCCACGGCGCCATCCTTCATGGCCTGGACGGCGCTCTCGACGGTGCCGTAGGCCGTCATGAGGATGACCGGCAAATTGCTCGCCACCTCCCTTGCGGCCCGCAGGACCGCCAGCCCGTCCTTCCTGGGCAGCTTCAGGTCGGTGAGGATGAGCTGGTACTGATTCAGGCTGAGCTTCTTGAGGGCCTCCTCCCCGTCCGCGGCCTCATCCACCTTGTAGCCGGCCCCCTCCAGGGTCTCCCGGAGCATCCGGCGCATGCTAGGCTTGTCTTCGACCACCAGGATCATGCCGCCTCCCCCCGGACCTGCGCAGCCGTCGGCGTGGCGGGCAGGACGATGCGAAACGTCGTGCCGGACCCGGGCCGGCTCTCCACCTCGATGCGCCCCCCGTGGGCCACCACCGCCTTCTGGGCCAGGGCGAGCCCCAGGCCGGTCCCGTGCTCCTTCGTCGTGAAGAAGGGGGTGAAGATGCGGGCCGTGTCCTCGGCGGCGATCCCCTCCCCCGTGTCCTCCACCCGGATCTCCACCGGGGCCGCGCCGTCACCCTCAGGCCCCTCCGGGAGGCGGCGGGTGCTGAGGCTCAGGCGCCCGCCCCCCGGCATGGCCTCCAGGGCGTTCCGGATGAGATTCCCCAACGCCTGGCGCAGTGCCGTCCGGTCTCCCTGGATCTGGGCCTCCCCCACCTCGTGGCGGCAGTTCAGCTCGACCCTCCCGTCCTGCAACGGGACCCGGTACGGGTCCAGCACCTCCTCCACCAGCTCCTGGACCCCGACCGCCGCCACCTGAAGGCGGGCCGGCCGGGCGTACGCCAGGAAGTCGCGAAGGGTGGTCTCCAGATTATTGGTCTCGTCAATGATGGCCTGCACGTGGACGAGGCGCAGGTCCTCCGCCGGCAGCCTCTTCTGGAGGAGCTTGGCGAACCCCAGGATCGCCCCCAGCGCGTTCCGGAACTCGTGGGCGATGCCGGCGGAGAGCTGCCCCACCTTGGCCAGGCTCTCCTGGAACGTTACCTGTTCCTGCAGCCGGCGCACCTCGGTCAGGTCGGTCAGGAGGAAGGTCACCCCGGCCGCCTCCCCCCGGGCGTCCCGCACCACCGAGGAGGCGAGGCCGAGCCAGCGGGAGGTCCCGTCCGACCGGGTCACGCTCAGCTCCAGGCGTGAGTGGGTCTGCCCGGTCCTGAGCGCCTCCGCCGCCAGCATGGTGATGGGCCCAGTCGGGCCGAACACCTCCTGGCAGGACCGCCCCCGGACCTCCCCCTCCGTGAGGCCGAAGATCTGGAGCGCCGGCCGGTTGAAGACCATCAGAGTCAGATCGGGCCGGACACTGATCACGCCGCTGGTGATACTGCCCAGGATGGACTCCTCCACCGCAGCGGCGCCGCCCCGCCGGTCCGCCCCGGCGTAGAGCCGGGACAGCTCCGCCTCCTGGCGCTGCAGCCGATCCACCAGGCGCCGGAAGAGACCGGGCACCGACTCCACGTCCCCCTCGGCCGCCTGCGGGAGCGGTTCCGGCGTGAGCGCCTGCAGGTCCCGCGCCGCCGACGCCAGGGCAGCGTAGGGACGCAGCACCGCCCGGAGGAACAGCCACCCGAGCCCCGCCGCCCCACCGAGCCCCGCCAGGTACACCGCCAGGAGGAGCCACCGGACCCGGTCCAGGAAGCCCAGGAAGTTGGCCCGCTCTTCCACCGCCAGCAGGGCCCAGGGGGCCTGCCCCGACTCCCGCAGCGGCCAGAAGAGGGTCCGAAAGTAGCCCCCGCCGGCCCAGTAGTAGTCGGTGAAGAGGAGGCGGGGGGCGCGTCCCTCGGCCTCCACGCGCGGTTGCCAGGCTTGCAACGGGGGGGAGAACGGCCGGCTGTCGCCTGGAGCCGGCGCCTCGGCCAGCGAACCGTCCCGCAGGAGGAGCGCCACGCGGGCGACTCCGGCTTCCCGCTGCAGGACCTCCACCTGTCCCTGGGCTCTGGCCCGCAGGTCGGCCACCGCCCCCGCTTCCGGGCGCGGCAGGGCGTCCTGGAGCTGCTGGCCCCCCACCCGTGCCACCAGGGTGAGGCGCTCCTCCAGCTCCCGCTCGAGCTGCCGGTTCGCCTCGCCGAAGAGAACCGTGGCGCTCAGCAGGATCACCAGAAGAAAGAGAAAACTCAGGAGGGCAAAAAGGCGGATCTTCGCCGTGAAGTCCAGCCGCCCAACCCCCCAGGCCTTCACCCCGCCGCTCCTCACCGCAGCCACCCCCAGTACCAGGCCCAGAGGGCGTCACCGTAGAAGAGGGCGGCGGCGGCCCCGAATGCCAGGAACGGACCAAAAGGGAGGAGCGCCCCCCGCTCCGCCCGCCCCGTGGCCAGCAGCAAACCGCCCACGAGCCCCCCCGCCAGGCAGGCTAGGAAGAAGGCCAGGAGGAGGTGGTGCCCCCCCAGGAACGCCCCCAGCATCGCCGCCAGCTTCACATCCCCGCCCCCCAGCACTTCCCGTTTGAAGCCCAGCTCGCCGTAGACGGCCAGCAGGTAGAGCGCCCCGGCACCCCCGAGGGCCGCCAGCAGGGCCTCCGGGAAGGGGGGCCTCCCGGTCAGGACGCTGGCCATGAGGCCGACCGGCAACCCGGCCAGCGTGACCTCGTCGGGGATCACCAGGTGCTCCAGGTCAATGAAGGTCACGATCACCAGCGCGACCAGCAGGACCACCGCCACGAGGCCGCGCAGGGTCAGCCCGAAGGCGAGGAGGGCCGCGCTGAAGAGTCCGCCGGTCAGCACCTCCACCAGCGGGTAGCGCCAGGAGATGGCCGCCCCGCAGGCCCGGCAGCAGCCCCGGAGCCAGAGGAAGCTGAGCAGGGGGACGTTGTCCAGCGGGCGGATCGGCGTCCGGCACGCCGGGCACCGGGAGCGGGGGGCAATCACGCTCTCCTCCTGGGGCAGCCGGTGGATGCAGACGTTACAGAAGGAGCCCACGGCGAGGCCGAACAGGAACCCGAACGTCACGGTGGCAGCGCTCATGCCGGCTTCACCCCCCGGTCGGGACCGCGAGCTCGAGGCTACCTTCGGTCATCGCGGCCTCCTAGGGCTTTCCGTCGGTCCGCAGGGTGGCCAGCGCCGTCCGCCAGCGCGCGGCCGTGGGGTCCAACCTGATGGCCTCCTCGAGCAGGCGCACCGCCTCTTCCCGCCTCCCCTGGGCGGCAAGCACGCCCGCCAGGTTGGCGATGAACCGAGGGATCGTGGGGTCAAGGCGGACGGCCTCCGCGTAGGCAGCGGCGGCCCGCACCAAGTCCCCCTCCTCCTCGTGGAGGGTCCCCAGGTTGTTCCAGACCTCAGCCTGGAACGGGCGGGCAGCCAGAGCCTGTTGATAGAGGCGGCGGGCTTCCGCCAGATCTCCCCGGCGCTGGGCCAGGATGCCGAGGTTGTTCAACGCTGCAGCGTGGCCGGGGTGAAGGCGCAGGACCTCCCGGAACTCCGCCTCTGCGCGCGCCTCCTCCCCAAGGTCGAGGTAGACCGCCCCTACGCCGTTATGAGCCAGCGGCGAATTCGGGTTGAGGCGGACCAGGCCCTCGTAGAAGGTCCGGGGGTCCCGCCAGAGCGTGGATTGGGCTGCGGCAAGACCGGCGAGGATCAGGAGCAAACCCGCTATGGCGACGACCTGGACTTTACGCCAGCGGCCCCTGAGTGCCTCCCTGCCGGCAGCCGCCCCCGCCAGCGCAATGCAGAACCCGGCCGAAGGCAGGTACAGATAGCGCTCAGCCACGACGAACGCCGGGATGGGGATAAGATTCGAGGCCGGCAGCCAGGCCAGGGCCAGCCAGGCCAGGCCTGGACGAAGGCCCGGTATCCGGCGCCCCCAGATGAAGGCCCCGGCGCCAAGCGCCACCGCGAGCCCAGCCCCCAGGAGGACATCCCCATCCAAGGGGCCGGACGGCGGCGCCACCGGGTGCTTGGGGTTGAGGCCTACGGGCCAGAGGAGGAGGCGCAGGTAGACC
>JAKEHP010000153.1 GCA_022614955.1 Candidatus Methylomirabilota bacterium | reverse complement strand
GGCTACCGGGAGGGCTTCCTCCGCCCCTCGATCGTGGAGGGCCCGCTGCGCCGGGTGAACACCGGGGATAACACCCCCGCCGTGATCCACCTTGCCTTAGTGCCGGGGGATCACCTCAAGCTGACCGTCATCGCCAAGGGGTTCGGCTGCGAGAACATGAGCGCCCTCCGGATGCTCACGCCGGCCGACGGGGTCGCCGGGATCCGGCGCGTCGTGGTGGAGACGGTGGAGCAGGCCGGGGGCAACCCGTGCCCGCCGCTGGTGGTGGGGGTCGGGGTGGGCGGCACGTTTGATCACTGCGCCTACCTGGCGAAGCGGGCGGTCTTCCGTCCATTGGGGTCCGCCCACCCGGACCCGCGCACAGCGGCCCTGGAGCGGGAGCTGCTCCAGGCCATCAACGCGCTGGGCATCGGCCCCCAGGCCATGGGGGGGCGCACCACCGCCCTGGCGGTGCACATCGAGACGCACCCGGGGCACATCGCCTCGCTGCCGGTGGCCGTGAACCTCCAGTGCCACTCCCACCGGTACCAGGAGGCGGTTCTCTAGCGTCCTGGCTTTCCTGGAGAAAGGAGGAGAAGCGGATGCCGCCGCCCTGGCCGTCGCTGGTGTGCCCGTAGCCCTGATGCATGGAGTCGTCTAACTCGTGGGAGAGGTGATGGAGGGATCGTGATGATGATAGCGCTGCGGAGGGCCCTGGTCGGGAGCGTGCTTTTCCTGCTGGCCGTGACGGTGGCAGGGTGTGGTCCGGACATGAAGGCCGAGAACGACGCCCTGAAAAAGCAAGTGGGCGACATGCAGAAGCAGAACGGCGATCTGAAGGGCCAGCTCGATACGCTCGCGAAGGAAAACGACAGCCTGAAGAAGATGGTGGCCGAGATGCAGGCCAAGATGAAGCCCGGCGCCCCGGCCAAGCCGGCCGCCAAGCCAGCGGCCAAGCCGCCGGCCCCAAAGAAGTAGTCGGGAGGGCGGGGCGGCGGGCTCCCCGTCGCCCCGCTCCGGGGCCGTGCGCCGTCTGACCCCGCCGCTCACCGACGCCGACGTGGCTGGCCTCCGGGCCGGCGACCGGATCCTGCTCTGTGGCCCCTTGCTCGCGGCCCGGGACGCGGCGCACCAACGCTTCGCCGATGCCCTGGCCCGGGGCGAGCCGCTTCCGATCGAGGTCGCGGGCCAGGTGCTCTACTACGTGGGCCCCACCCCCGCCCGCCCGGGCGAGGTCATCGGGTCGGCCGGGCCCACCACCGCTTCACGGATGGATCGGTTCACCCCCGCGCTGCTGGCCCTGGGGCTCAAGGGGACCATCGGGAAGGGGGGCCGCTCTGCGGAAGTGGTGGAGGCGATGCGCCGTCACCGGGCGGTCTACTTCGGCGCCGTGGGGGGCGCGGGCGCGCTGCTCTCCCGGCGGATCCGGGCGGTGGAGATCTTGGCCTACGAGGATCTGGGCCCGGAGGCTGTCCGGCGCCTGGTGGTGGAGGACTTCCCGGTTATCGTGGTGAATGATGTGGAGGGCCGGGATCTCTTCCAGGAAGGAAAGGCCCGGTACCGCCAGGTCCCCGGGTGACCGCGGACCGGCGGTCGCCGGCCGGGGCTGCGGGAGGGGGGGCGATGCTTGCGCATGATGTGCTGGTGATCGGAGGAGGCGGCGCCGGGCTGCGTGCGGCCATCGCCGCGGCGGAGGAGTCGGACCGGCTCTCCATCGCGGTGCTGTCGAAGGTGTATCCCATGCGCAGCCACACGGTGTCCGCCGAGGGGGGAACCGCGGCGGTCATGCGGGAAAACGACCACCTCGATTTCCACGCCAAGGACACGATCTTCGGGGGCGATTTCCTCTCCGACCAGGACGCCGTGGAGGCGTTCGTGGAGGAGGCCCCGGCGGAAGTGATTCAGCTCGAGCACTGGGGCTGCCCGTGGAGCCGGGACCCCGACGGCCGCGTCAGCGTCCGGCCCTTCGGGGGCATGACCGTGAACCGGACCCTCTACGCCGCTGACAAGACCGGTTTCCACATGCTTCACGCCCTCTTCCAGACCTCGCTGAAGTACGAGAGGATCGTGCGCCACGACGAGTGGTTCGCGACCTCGCTGCTGGTCGAGGACGGCAAGGTGTGTGGGGTGGTGGCCCTGAACCTCCACGACGGCCAGGTGTGCCCCATCGCGGCCAAGGCGGTCATCATCTGCACCGGCGGCGGCGGGCGCATCTTTCCGTTTACCACCAACGCCGCCATCAAGACGGGGGATGGCATGGCGCTGGCCTATCGCGCCGGGGTCGCCCTGAAGGACATGGAGTTCGTCCAGTACCATCCGACGGGACTGCCCGGCACCGGCATCCTCATCACCGAGGCCTCCCGGAGCGAGGGCGGCCATCTGAAGAACAAGGACGGCTACCGCTATCTTCAAGATTATGGGCTCGGCCCCCCGACGGACGAGCCGGTCCACCGCAAGATGGAGCTGGGCCCGCGCGATATCCTCTCGCGCTGCCACATCCAGGAGTACCAGAAGGGGCGGACCTTCGAGGGGCCCTACGGCCACTACGTCCACCTCGACCTCCGGCACCTCGGGGAGAAGGTGATCGACAAGCAGCTGCCCTTCGTGCGGGAGCTGGCGCGGAACTACGTGGGGATTGACCCGGTCTCCGAGCCCATCCCCGTTCGCCCGGTGGTACACTACATGATGGGTGGGATCTCCACCGACATCCACGGCCGGACGTCGCTCGGCGGCCTCTACGCCGCTGGGGAAGTGGCGTGCGTCTCCGTCAACGGCGCGAACCGACTGGGCTCGAACTCGCTCACCGAGCTGCTCGTCTTCGGTGCGCGGGCCGGTCGGGCCGCTGCCCGGTACGCTCTGGAGCGGCCGGTGTTCCCGTCGAACCCGCTCGCCAAAATTGCCAGCGACGAGCGGAGGCGCCTCGATCAGCGATTCCTCAGGGCGGCCGGGCGCGAGCGGATCGCCGACATCCGGGAGGAGATGCAGAAAGCCATGGAGAACGGCGTGGGCATCTACCGGGAGCGGGCGACGATGGAGGAGACCTGCAAGACCCTGCGCGGGCTCTGCGAGCGCTTCGCCCACATCGGCCTCGCGGACCGCGACGCGGTCTTCAACACCGAGCTGATCGCGGCGCTGGAGCTCGATTGCATGCTGGACGTGGCGGAGGCGGTCGCCCACTCGGCGCTCGCGCGCGAGGAATCCCGGGGCGCGCACACCCGCACCGATTTTCCCAAACGCGACGACGTGCGGTTCCTCCAGCATTCGCTCGCCACGCATACGCCGGAGGGCCCGCGGATCACCTACGCACCGGTGACGATCACCCGGTGGCCCCCCGAGGAACGCAAGTACTAAGACGATCGCGCGGCCCGGGCCGTGGTGCCGGCCCTGCAGGGGGCGCGCTCGAAGTGGCCTATGAGGGAGGAGTGATGAGCGAGGAGACGATCACGCTAGAAGTGACCCGCTACCGTCCCGGCCACGACCGGGAGCCGCGCACCCAATCCTTCACCGTCCCCTACCGGAAGGACTGGGTTGTCCTCGACGCCCTGAACCACATCAAGGACAGGGTGGACGGGACGCTCTCGTATCGGTGGTCGTGCCGCATGGGGGTGTGCGGGAGC
>JAKEHP010000152.1 GCA_022614955.1 Candidatus Methylomirabilota bacterium | reverse complement strand
TCCTCCGGGTGAAGCGGACCGGCTTCACCATCGCCCCCGAAGCCGGGAGCCAGCGCCTCCGGGAGGTCATCAACAAGGGGATCGTGGACGAGGAGGAGGTCTTCCGCGCCGTGACGGCGGCGGCCGAGGCTGGCTGGACCGGCCTGAAGATGTACTTCATGTGCGGGCTGCCCACCGAGACCCAGGCCGACCTGGAGGAGCTTGTCCGTCTGTCGCTCACGGCCCAGCGGCTCGGCCGGAAGAGGGGGCCGCGGGGCTTCGGTCTCACCGTGAGCGTCTCCTCCTTCGTCCCCAAGCCCCACACCCCATTCCAGTGGGCCGGCCAGGACCGGATGGAGGTCCTGCGGGAGAAGCAGCAGTTCCTGAAGGCCCGCCTCCGGGAGGGGGGGGTCAAGTTCAAGTGGCACGACGTGAAGTCCTCCTTCCTGGAAGCGGTCTTCTCCCGGGGTGGCCGGGAGACGGGGCCGGTCATCGCCGAAGCGCACCGCCGGGGTGCCCGCCTGGACGGCTGGTCGGAGCACCTGGACTTCGACCGGTGGATGGCCGCCTTCGAGGCCTGCGGAGTGGACCCCTTCCCCATCGCCCATCGGAACATCGGCCCCGACGAGCCGCTCCCCTGGGATCACATCTCCTGCGGGGTGAGCAAGAAATTCCACCAGCGGGAGTGGCGGAAGGCCCTGCGGGCCGCCACGACCCCCGACTGCCACGTCGCCCCGTGCCAGGCCTGTGGGGCGGTCTGCATCCCCTCGTGGCAGGAGTGGCACGAGCACGCGGAGGCGGAGCGGCTCGAGGCGAAGCGGAAGGAGGCGATCACCGGGCTGGAAGCCGCAGGCGGCGGCAACGGGAAACTACTGCCGCTCTTGGTGCTGCCCGCGACGCCCGGGGGCGGCGGCGGCGCGCCTCTGGCCCGCGTGGAGCCGGCGGTGACGGCTCCCCCGGCAGCGGCGGCGGAGGCCCCTCCCTCCGTGGCCGCGGTCCAGCGGATCCGCTTCGCCTTCCAGAAGGGGGGGGAGCTCCGGTTCCTGTCGCACCTGGAGGTGTTCCGGACGCTCACCCGCGCCATCCGCCGGGCCGGCTACCTCTTGGCCTACACGCAGGGTTACAACCCGCAGCCCCGCCTCGCCGTAGCGATGGGCCTCCCGGTGGGCGTGAAGGGGGAGGCGGAGCTGGCGGACGTGGAGTTGCGGGAGCGGGCGCCGGTGGAGGACTTCCCGGTCCGGGTCAACGCTACGCTGCCCCCTGAGCTGCACCTGACGGGCGCCTGGGAGGTTTCGCTCGCGGCCCCCTCCCTCACCTCCCAGGTTCTGACAGCCCGGTACCGGGCCACCCTGTCCCCCTCCGTGGCGGCCGCCCTGGCGCCCGCCCTGGAGGACCCGGCTGCGGCCTGCGCCGCCTTCCTGGCTCGGGAGACGATCCCCGTGGACGGGTTCCGCAAGGGGGAGGCCATCACCGTGAACGCCCGCCCGGCCCTGGAGGCCTTTCGCCCCGACGGGCCCGGCGCCTTCCTGCTCCTCCTGAAGGCCGGGGCAGGAGTCCGGCCCCGAGAGGTGCTCCGGGCCTTCCTGGCCCCGCACCTCAGTGCCGAGGACCTGGCGGGCCTGGACGAGCATCTCACCATCACCCGCACGGGCCTCGCGTTGGCGGCGGCCCCCGTTCCGACGCCGGCCCTGGCTCCCGCGTAGGGCACGCACCCCGATGCGGTGGCGGGCCCTCCCGCGAGGTCGCAGGATCCCATGAAGCGCGAGATCATCGTCAACGCCTCGATGACCGAGACCCGGGTGGCCATCCTGGAGGATGGCAACCTGGTCGAGCTGATGATTGACGACGTGAAGACCCGGAGCGTCGCCGGGAACATCTACAAGGGACGGGTCCTGAAGATCCTCCCCGGGATGCAAGCTACCTTCGTGGACATCGGCCTGAACAAGGACGCCTTCCTGTACGTGCGGGACATCTTCGAGGACGTGGAGGAGTACGAGCAGCTCCTCAGCCTGGGCGAGACGGATGGGGGGGCCCCGGCCGACTCGGCGGAGGACCTGCGGCCCGCCCCCTCGCCCCCCGGGAAGCGGCGCTCCCACCCCTCCATCGAGGAGCTCATCCAGGAGGGGCAGGAAATCCTGGTCCAGGTCGCCCGCGAGCCGCTGGGGACCAAGGGGGCCCGCATCACGTCCCACATCACCCTCCCCGGCCGCTTCCTGGTCTATATGCCGATGGAGAGTCACATCGGCGTCTCCCGGAAGATCGAGAACGAGGGAGAGCGCCAGCGGCTCAAGCACATCGTGGAGGAGCTGAATCAGCGGAGCGAGGGGATCATCGTCCGCACGGCGGGGGTGGGAAAGAGTCGGGCCGAGCTGCAGGGAGATCTGGAGTTCCTCCGCTCCCTCTGGCAGAAGATCCGGCAGAAGGCGGAGGGCCTAAAGGGGCCCGCCCTGGTCCAGAAGGACCTGGACCTGGTTTTCCGCCTCTTCCGGGACCTCTTCACCCGGGACGTGGCCCGGCTGGTGGTGGACTCTCCCTCCGAGTACGAGCGGTGCCTGGAGTTCACCGAGTCCCTCTTCCCGGACCTTCGGTCCCTCCTGTACCTCTACACGGAGGACGAGCCCATCCTCAAGTCCTTCGGCATCGAGAAGGAGGTCGAGAAGGCTCTCAGGCCGAAGGTGTGGCTCAAGTCGGGAGGCTACATCGTCATCGAGGAGACCGAGGCGCTGGTCTCCATTGACGTGAACACCGGCAAGTACGTGGGGAAGCATGACTTCGAGGAGACCGTCTTCCGGACCAACCTGGAGGCCGCCCGGGAGATCGCCCGTCAGGTCCGGCTGCGGGACCTGGGGGGGATTATTATCATTGATTTTATTGACATGGCGCGCCAGGAGCACCGGGACAAGGTGGTCATCGAGCTGAAGGATGGCTTGAAGCCGGACCGCTCCCCGACCAATGTCTCGCTGCTCTCCGAGCTGGGGCTCGTGGAGATGACCCGCAAGCGGGTGAAGCAGGGCCTCATCCGCTCCATCAGCCATGCCTGCCCGACCTGCGGCGGCACCGGGGCGGTCCGGGCCCTCGCCTCCATCGCCCACCAGATCTTGCGGGAAGTGGAGTGGCAACTGTACCGGCGGAAGCCGCCCCAGATCCGGAT
Organism: Candidatus Methylomirabilota bacterium; assembly: GCA_022614955.1. Taxonomy (GTDB): domain Bacteria; phylum Methylomirabilota; class Methylomirabilia; order Methylomirabilales; family JACPAU01; genus JACPAU01. The sequence continues at coordinate 42 of JAKEHP010000152.1, read as the reverse complement.
CCGTGCCCACCCCGATGTCACCGCCTGGCTGAAAGCGGAGGA
>JAKEHP010000151.1 GCA_022614955.1 Candidatus Methylomirabilota bacterium | reverse complement strand
GGATCTCCTTCACGCTGGCCGTGTCCAGGAAGAACTTCATGCCGCCTCCTCGCGCCGGGATCCCCCGGCCACCCGTCACCGCCCGGACGCCGTGAGCTCGCTCCCCGCCCGCACAACACCCCGGCTCGCCCCCGCCGCGCTCCCCCCTCAGGGCCGTGGACCGAAGATGGCCGTGCCCACCCGGACCATCGTGGCCCCCTCCTCCACGGCCACCTCGAAGTCGTGGCTCATCCCCATCGAGAGGTGGGCCATCCGGACGTGGGGCAGGCCCTCGGACCGGGCCTTCTCCCCCAGGGCCCGGAGGCGGCCGAAGTAGGGCCGGCCCGCCTCGGGGTCCTCCAGAAACGGAGGGATAGCCATGAGGCCTTCCACCCGGACCCGGGGCAGGACGGCCAGCCCACGAAGCAGGGGGAGCAGGTCGGCCTCGGGCAGCCCGGCCTTGCTGGCCTCCCCCCCCAGATTCACCTCCACCAGGACCGGGACCACCTCCAGGCTCCCCGCCACGGCCGCCTTCTGCAGGGCCTCGGCCAGGCGGAGGGAGTCCAGGGAGTGGATCCAATCGAAGTGGCGGACGGCCGTCTTCGCCTTGTTGGTCTGGAGGTGGCCCACCAAGTGCCAGCGCACCCCCCGCCCCACGGCGGCGACCTTCGGGACCGCTTCCTGGACCCGGCTCTCGCCGATGTCGGTCACCCCGGCGGCCTCCGCCGCCCGGATCGCCTCGGGGGGAAAGGCCTTGCTCACGGCCACCAGCGTGATGTCGGCCGGATCCCGGCCGGACCGGGCCGCTGCGGCCGCGATTCGATCCCGGACCGTCCCGACCCGCTCTGCGATGCCCTCCATTCCGCTCCAGAGCTCCCGGCCGGTTTGGGCCCACCTCGGCCCCCACGGCGCTCCGAGGCGACCGTACCAGACGGAAGAGGGTGTGTCAACGCAACGGGGTCAGCACAGCCAGAGGGCGCTCATCATCCGCCCGGTCACCGGTTTCTCGGCCCGGTAAGAGTAGAAGAGATCCGTGCGGCAGGCGGTGCAGAGCCCCGTCTGGTGGATCGCGTCCGGGGGGAGACCCCCCTCGGCGAGGAAGCGGGCGTTCAGGGCCGAAAGGTCCAGCAGCCAGTGGCCGGGGCGGGCCGGGCGGGCAAAAGTCTCCCAGTCCGAGACCGCCGCCCGGAGCGGTCCCATCACCGGCTCATCCACCTCGAAGCAGCACCCGAGGATGCCGGGTCCGATGGCCGCCAGGCAGTCCCCTCGCCGGGAGCCGTAGGTTTTGACCAGTGCGGCCAGCCCCTTGGCGGCGATGCCCTTCAGCGTGCTCCGCCAGCCGGCGTGGACCGCGGCCACGGCCCGCCGGACCGGATCAGCGATAAAGATGGGGAGGCAGTCGGCCGTGGTGATGACCAGGGCGAGCCCCTCCCGGTCCGTCACCATCGCGTCGTACCGGTAGTGCTCGTCCAGGAGAAGCCGGGGGAAGTTTTCCCGCCGGGCCAGCGCCCCATCCACCACCAGCACCTCGTCCCCGTGGACCTGCCAGACCCGGACGACGCGGGAGGAATCCAGACCCAGGGCGCCGAAAAAACGTCGCCGGTTCTCCCGGATGGACGCCGGATCGTCGGGGACGCCGGTTCCCAGGTTCAGCGTGTGGAAAGGGGGCCGGCTCACCCCCCCCTGGCGGGTGCTGAAGGCGTGCCCGATCCCGGGGAGGGCAGT
>JAKEHP010000020.1 GCA_022614955.1 Candidatus Methylomirabilota bacterium | reverse complement strand
CGGAGGGCCAGGCCCTGCTCGGCCGTGAGGGAGAGAACCTCCGCGACCCGGGTGGAGCCGTCAGGCTCCCTGAGCTTGACCAGGAACCGGTTCTCGAGGCCGAAGAGGAGGTGGTTCTGGGGGCTCACGAAGTCCACGGAGTCCACCTGGGGGAGGGCGGTCTGGTTGGTCTGGGGGATGAACCGGTAGCCTACGCGCGGGATGAGGAGGTGCCGGACCGCCGCCACGCGCAGGGCGTCCACGCGGAAGGTGCGGCCGAGGTTCCAGGTCAGGTCGGTCTCGAGGTCGAAGAGTTCGCGGCTCGCGTCCCCGTCTGTCCCCGTGCGCCGGTCGAAGGCGTAGCCTGTGAGCCGGCCGCCGAGCCACGCGCTCCAGGTGAGGCCGGGGGCGAAGCGCAGGGGGAGCCCGAGCCGCGGGTGCAGGTCGAGGCGGCCGAGGGCCACATCGTCCCGCTTGTCAAGGTAGGAGCCGCTCGACTCCTGGGCGAAGTGGACCGGAGTGCCGAAGAGGGGCTGCGCGAAGGAGGTGAGGGTGAGGTCGGGCAGGCGCAGCAGGCGCTCGTCGGTGGCCGGCGTCTGCTCGCGGAGCTGCTCCGTAAAGGAGCCGGAGAGGGCCGCCAAGTGGAACGGGTGGGCATAGGTCAGCGCGCCCCGGGAGTCCGTGAAGAGCTGGGTCCGCTCGGCGCTCTCGGTGGAGAACTCCCGCGGGAACCTCTTGTCGCTCCGGAGGTCGAGGTCCAGGCGCCCGTCCAGGCGCTGGGTGAAGACCTGTCGGTGGCTCGCCTGGACGTAGTAGCGGTCCTCGTCGGTGACGCGGTCGTGCAGGTACTCGGTCTTCAGGCTCCCCCGGCTCTGCTCATCCAGGACGTACCGGTACTCGAGGCCGGGCCCGATCCCCCGTTCGGAGCGGTAGGTGGCCCAGACGGTCGCATCCTGCGACGCGCTGATCGCCCAGAAGAAGCGCGGCTTGACGATGGCCCCCTCGGTCGAGCTGTAGCCCACCTCGGGGATGAGGAGGCCGGTCCGGCGCGGCCCGACGGGGAAGGCGAAGAGCGGCGTGTACAGGATGGGAACCCGATTCACCCAGAAGGAGCCGTGCGTCCCGACGACGTGGGACTCGGTGTAGAGGGTGGCGAAGCCGACCCGCGCCTCCCAGTCGTAGGGCGGGGTCTGGCAGACGGCGCAGGTGGTGAAGGCGACCCCGGTGAGCCGGTAGGTCGTCCGGTCCTCGCGGATGATTTCCTTGGCCGTGAAGGTTGTGGCTGGCAGGACGAGGCCGCGCCCCTCCGAGATGGTCGCCCGCCCAGTCGCGTAATTGTAGAGGAGCCGCTCCCCCTCCAGGCGCCCCTCGGGACCGGTCAGGACGACCCGGCCGCGCGCCTCGAAGGCCTGGGCCGCCTCGTCCACCTCCGCCTCGTCGGCGAGCAGGACGGCGTCCCTGTGCTCGAGGCGGACGTTGCCGCGGGCGAGGATGCGCCGCTCGGCCCGGCGCCACTCGAGCCGGTCGGCGGTCACCTTCACCGGAAGCTCCGGCTGGAGCTGCTCGCCCGGCGGAGCGGGCAGAGGCTGGGGAGCCTGCCCCTCCAGCGAAGGGGGGGGCAGTGCCGGAAGGGTTTGAGCCGAGGCGGGGACTCCCGGCAGGACCAGGGCAGCGGGGAGGAGGAGGCCAGCCGCGAGGAGTGGGATCCGGGAGCCGGGCCGCGTGCGGTGAAGCCGGGGCTTGCCCCCGGTTCGCCCGCG
>JAKEHP010000150.1 GCA_022614955.1 Candidatus Methylomirabilota bacterium | reverse complement strand
GTCTACTATCCGGCCCTGGAATCCCCGCGGTTGTTTCCCGAGGATCGTGCGGCGCTGGAGCGGGCCTACATCCATCACTGGGGGCCGATCTACGTGGCGGGCCGGCGCCTGGCCGCGTCCGAGGACTCGGTGCCGGTGCGGTTCGAGCTGCCCGTCGCCGGCCCCTACACCCTGGAGGCGGGCGCCCCGGTCCGGATTGACGGCAGCCCGGTGCAGCCTGGCCGGTGGATCCACCTGGAGCGCGGGCCCCACTGGCTTGCCGGTCCCCCGTCCACGGGGCCGGTGACGCTCCGTTGGGGCGAGGCGCTCTATCGCCCCGCCCATCCACCGCCCTCCCTGCCGTTCTTCCTGGGCTTCTGATCGCCATCGGTCGAAGGGGGTGCGGCTTTGTTTTCACGTGATTCCTACGCGGCTTCCGTGTTTCCGTGGTGCGATACAGCCGCACCAACCCCCCTGTGCCCGCTGCGTCTGTGGTACCGAGCCGCGATTCACGCCTGATCGCAGCGATCCCCGACCGTGTCCAGCAGGAAGGCGTACTTGAAGGCCACCTCACGCAGATGGTCGTACCGGCCGGACGCGCCGCCGTGGCCGGCGCCCATGTTGGTGCGGAGGAGGAGGCGGTTCCCGTCGGTCTTGCGGGCCCGGAGCCGGGCGGTCCACTTGGCCGGCTCCCAGTAGGCCACCCGGGGGTCGTTGAGCCCGGCCGTCACCAGGATGTGGGGGTAGTCCCTGGCCGCCACGTTGTCGTAGGGCGAATAGGAGCGGATGTACTCGTAGTACTCCCGCTGGCCGGGGTTGCCCCACTCCTCGTACTCGATCACGGTGAGCGGGAGCCCGGCGTCGAGCATGGTGTTCACCACGTCCACGAAGGGCACCTCGGCCAGCACCGCCCGGAACAGGTCGGGCCGGAGGTTGATCGCCGCGCCCACCAGCAGTCCGCCCGCGCTGCCGCCCGCGATGGCCAGGCGGTCCGGCGCGGTGTAGCCCTCCGCCACCAGGTGCTCCGCCGCGGCGATGAAGTCGGTGAAGCTGTTCCGCTTGCGCAGGAGCTTCCCGTCCTCGTACCAGGCCCGGCCCATCTCCTCGCCGCGGGCAACGACCTCGTGGGCCTCCAGGCTGTAGCGGCGGAGGCGCTCGTGGAGATCCTGGCGGTCGCCGCCGCGCAAGGTGGCCTCCATC
>JAKEHP010000149.1 GCA_022614955.1 Candidatus Methylomirabilota bacterium | reverse complement strand
GTGCCCCCCCCGACCCTGGCCCGGACCCGCTGGATGTTGGGATACTGGCGTCGCTTGCTCACGTTGTGGGCGTGGCTGATCTGATGGCCGACGATCGGCCCCTTCCCGCACAGTTCACATCGGGTCGTTCCCACCGCAGCCCCCTTCTGATGACACCCGCCGGTACGCCCGTGGATGATAGTGAACGTCCACCGGGAAGGCAAGCCCTTTTTGCCCTTAGCACGGCCATCCGGCGCCTTCCGGGCGTGGGGCCGAAGCGCGCTGCCCTGTTCGCCCGCCTCGGCATCCGCGCCGTGGGGGACGCTCTGCGGTGCGCCCCGCTCCGGTACGAGCGGCGGCAGCTCGTTGCGCTGGATGCGGCGCGTCCCGGACAGGCGGTCACCCTCGCCGGCCGCATCGAGCGGGCGCGGGTGGGCCGGACCCGGGACGGCGCCGTCACGTGCGAGGCCCTCTTCTCCGACGGCACGGCCCGGGCGACCGTCCGATGGTTCCACCAGCCGTACCTGGCCCGGCACCTGGCGCGGGGAGCCCGCGTGCTCCTCACCGGGACCCTTGCCCCGGCCTACCCCCTCGCCCTCGCCAACCCCGAGTGGGAGGTGCTGGAGCCGGGGGAGGTCCCCCACGGGGGGCCGACCCTGGTGCCGATCTATCCGGGGACGGAGGGGCTCCCGCGCCGGTGGTTCCGGAGGCTCCTCGCCTCCCTCGCGGAGGGGAGTGCCGCGGTCGCCGAGGAGATCCTCCCGGGCGCGCTCCTGGCCGCCCGGGATCTCCTCCCTCTCCCGCAGGCCCTGCGGGCCCTGCACCTGCCCGCCTCCCTCGAGGAGGCGGCCGCTGCCCGCCGCCGCCTGGCCTACGAGGAGCTCTTTCTCCTGGCCTTCGGCCTGGCCCTCCGGCGGCAAGAAGTCGCGCGCCTGCCCGGCCTCCCACTCCGCGCGGATCCGGGGCGCGAGGCCCCCGTCCGCGATGCCCTCCCCTTTACGCTCACGCCGGCGCAGGAGCGGGCGCTGGAGGAGATCGCAGCCGACCTCGCCCGCGACCGCCCGATGCACCGGCTGCTCCACGGGGATGTGGGATCGGGGAAGACGGTCGTGGCCTTGCTGGCCGCCCTCCGGACTGTGGCCGCCGGCGCCCAGGCGGCCCTCATTGCCCCCACCGACCTTCTGGCAGAGCAGCTTGGCGAGCGGGCCGTGGAGATCCTGGCCCCCGCCGGGATCCGGGTCGCCCTCCTCCGGGCCAGTCAGCGGGGATCCGAGCGCCGGGCCGCCCTGGAGGGGCTGGCCGCCGGGAGCGTCGGCGTGGCGGTGGGGACGCACGCGCTCCTGGAGCCTGGGGTCCGCTTCGCCCGCCTGGGCCTCGCCATCGTGGACGAGCAGCACCGGTTCGGCGTGGTGCAGCGGCTCACCCTCGCGACCAAGGGTCCCTATCCCCACCTCCTGGTGATGAGCGCCACGCCCATCCCCCGCAGCCTGGCCCTCACCCTCTACGGCGATCTGGATTTAACCGCCCTGGAGGTCCTCCCGCCGGGGCGCCGCCCGGTGGCGACGGAGGTTCTTTCCCCGGAGCAGCGCGAGGAGGCAGCGGCCCGGATCCGGGAGGAGATCGCCCACGGCCGTGCCGCGTACGTGGTCTGCCCGCAGATCCAGCTCGGCGAGGCGGGGGAGGCGGAGGCAGCCGCGGCGGCCGAGGCTCACCTGGCGGCGCTGCGCCGGGGCGCGCTGAAGGGGCTGCGCCTGGGCCTCCTGCACGGGCGGCTCCGTCCGGCCGACCGCGAGGGAAGCATGCGGGCTTTCCGGGAGGGAGGGCTGGACGTCCTGGTGGCGACGACAGTGGTGGAGGTGGGGGTGGATGTGCCCCGCGCGACCGTCATGGTGGTGGAGGGAGCCGACCGCTTCGGCCTCGCCCAGCTCCACCAGCTCCGAGGTCGGGTGGGGCGCGGGGAGCACCCCGGGGTCTGCTATCTGATCCCGGGTCCGGCGCCCACGGAGCGGGGCATGGCCCGGCTCCAGGCCCTGGTCGCTTCCCAGGACGGCTTTGCCGTGGCCGAGGCCGACCTCGCCCTGCGGGGCGAAGGCGACCTGCTGGGGACGCGCCAGGCCGGGCTCCCGCCGCTCGCCTTCGCGTCGCACCACGACCCCCTGCTCATGAAGATTGCCCGGGAGGATGCCGCGGCCGTGGCGGGGGAGGCGGGCCTCGAGGCCGGCACCCGGGCCCGGCTGCTCCTCGCCCTTCGGAGCCGCTGGACCGGAGCGCTGGCGCCCCTGCGGAGCGGGTGATGCGGGGCGAGATCCGCATTGTGGGCGGCGCGTGGCGGGGGCGGCGCCTCCGGGTTCCTTCCGGTCCCGGTCTCCGGCCCACCTCCGAGTTCCTGCGCGAGGCCCTCTTCGACATTCTCGGTGCCCGGGTCCTGGATGCCGAGCTGCTCGACCTGTACGCCGGGACGGGGGCATTGGCTCTGGAGGCCCTGAGCCGTGGGGCGGCCGGCGCGACGCTCGTCGAGGTCAATCCGGCTTATCTCAGGGTGGCCCGGTCCAACGCGGCTGCTCTTGCGTGCCAGGGTCGCTGCCGGTTCCTGCGCATGGAGGGGCTCGCCGCGGCGGCGGCGCTCGCCCGCCAGGGCCGGCGGTTTCACCTCATCCTGGCTGATCCGCCCTATGCGGGCGATCTGGCCGAGGCGACCGCGCGCGCCGTGGCCCGGCAAGGTCTGCTCCTCCCGGAGGGGCTCCTGGTCCTGGAGGTCTCCTCCCGCGCCGCCCTGCCCGAGCGCCTACCGCCCCTCGTGCGGGCGCGCAGGAGGCGCCACGGCGACAGCGCGCTGCTCTTTTACGCTGCCGAGTCGCCGGAGACCCGAAGCGCCTGAATTTGCTTGCACAAAGGCCTCCCTTCCTCTATGGTGAGGAGCGACTATGAGCCGCCTCGCCCTCTACCCCGGGACCTTCGACCCCTTCACCAACGGCCACCTGGACATCCTCCAGCGGGCCTGCCGCCTCTTCCCCGAGCTTCTGGTCGCCGTCGCAGCCAGGCCGGACAAGTCTCCCCTGTTCACCCTGGAGGAGCGCGTGGCCATCGTCCGGGATGCCACCCGGGACCTGCCCGGGGTCCGGATCGCGGCCTTCGACACCCTCCTGGTGGACTACGCGCGAGCCCAGGGGGCGGGGGTCATCATCCGGGGGCTCCGGGCGGTCTCCGACTTCGAGTACGAGTTTCAGATGGCCCTGATGAACCGGCGCCTGGCGGAGGCGGTGGAGACGGTCTTCCTCATGCCCCACGAGGCCTACACCTACCTCAGCTCCCGCCTGGTGAAGGAGATCGCCCTGCTGGGGGGGACGG
>JAKEHP010000148.1 GCA_022614955.1 Candidatus Methylomirabilota bacterium | reverse complement strand
GGGCGGCCCAGCGCGCCGTCGTGGTGGACGGGCGGCCGGTGGTCCCCACCCAGCTGCGGGTCCGCCCGGGGACCGAGGGGCGGAGCATCGTGGACCTGACCCTGGAGGAGGGCAGGAACCGGATCGTGCGGCGGTGGGCCGAAGCGCTGGGCCTCCGGGTGGATCGGCTGGCGCGGCTCTCCTACGGGCCGGTCCGGCTCGGCGATCTGCCGCCCGGCCGCTACCGGCCGCTCACGCCCAGGGAGGAGGGCGCGCTTTACCGGGCGATCCGGATGAAGGGAGAGGAGTGAAACCGGCGCGCCGGGTCCGGCGTCGAGGGAGCTAGGCCGCCGGCTGGTGGCACACCTCTGGCGGTACCACCACGGTTTCTCGCGACTATTTTTCCCCATCACCTCCGACGGAGTCCTCGCGCGTGAGCGTGCCGAAACTGACTGAGAAGCCGGCCCAGACCCTTCCCGTGCAGCCCATCCTCCGGGAGGTATCCCGCCGCATCGTGGGGCAGGATGCCATGGTCGAGCGCCTCCTCGTGGGGCTCCTCACCGGGGGACACATCCTGCTGGAAGGCGTCCCGGGCCTCGCCAAGACGCTCGCGGTCCGCACGCTCTCCGAGATCATCCACGCCTCCTTCTCCCGCATCCAGTTCACTCCCGACCTCCTGCCGGCCGACCTGATCGGCACCATGGTGTTCGATCAGAAGAGCCAGGAGTTTCACGTCAAGAAGGGGCCCCTCTTCGCCCAGATCATCCTGGCCGACGAGATCAACCGGGCCCCGGCCAAGGTGCAGGCCGCGCTGCTGGAGGCCATGCAGGAGCACCAGGTGACCATCGGGGGCACCACGTTCCCGTTGGACGAGCCGTTCATGGTGCTCGCCACCCAGAACCCGATCGAGAGCGAAGGCACCTACCCGCTGCCCGAGGCCCAGCTCGACCGCTTCATGCTCAAGGTCAGGGTGGGCTACCCCAGCCGGGACGAGGAGAAGGAGGTCCTGCTCCGGATGAGCGGCGGGCGGGAGATCACGGTGCAGCGGCTGCTCGAGCCGGCAACCATCCTCACCGCCCGGACCGCCATCGCCGAGCTCTACATGGACCAGAAGGTGGTGGATTACATCGTCGACCTGGTCCGGGCCACCCGCGATCCCTCCACCGTCGGTCTCAACGACCTCAAGCCGCTCATCGCGTTCGGCGGCTC
>JAKEHP010000147.1 GCA_022614955.1 Candidatus Methylomirabilota bacterium | reverse complement strand
TAACAAAAGTAGAAGGCCCGGAGCGTCTGCTCCCCGCCCACCCCACCCCCTCAGCGCGCGGCCGCCTCCGCCACGGCCTGCGCCGCTTGCCCCAGGATGGTGGCGTAGGGAAGGTGCAGGCCCCGCCGCGCCCCCTCCGCCGCCAGGTAGCCCACCAGGTCGGGCAACTCCGTCGGCTTCCTTCGCTCCAGGTCCACCAGCGTGGAGGCCTTGAGGGCCGTCGCCCCCGTCGCCTCCCACCCCCGTCCCCGCTCGTGAAGCAGCGTCACGCCCTCCTCGGTCGGGAGGCGGCAGAGGGTGGCGACCCGCATCCCGGGGAAGTCCTCCCAGGGAACGCCACCGGATGCCGCCAGGGTCCGCACCTCCCGGCAGAGCGCAATGAAGAGGGCGGCCAGGGCCGGCTCCTGGTAGAGGCGGTAGAGGGGAAGCCGGCTCAGGACCGAGAGCGTCGCCCCCGGGACCATGATGCCGAACTTGGACCAGGTGGCGGCGACGATGTTCCCCAGGGCTTCAGCCTTCAGGCCCGCCTCCCGGAACGCGGCCACCACCGCCTGCAGGCGGCCCGTCACCCGGCCGTCCAGCTCCCCAAAGGCGGTGGAGGCCGCGATCGTCCAGAGGACCCGCCCGGGCTTGAGCAGCGTCGCCCCCTCCAGGCTCATGGCCCCCAGGACCGCCTCCTCCCCGAAGACGGCAGCCAGGGCAGCGTCCTTCGTGACGCCGTTCTGCACCGAGCAGGCGGTGCCGAGCTTCCCGCGCAGAGAGGCGAGGGTCGGGAGGGTCTCGGCCGTGTGGTAGGTCTTGACGGCCAGCAGGAGGAGGTCGGCCCCGGCCAACTCCGCGGGGGTGGTCGTGACCCGGACCGACCGGACCGGTTCCGCCGCCCTCTCCCCCCCTTCGACCGTGATGCCGCCGGAGGCGATGGCCGCCGCAGTCCCCGGGCGGGCGAGCACGCTCACCGCGTGTCCCGCTAACGCGAGGCGGGCGGCGTAGAGGCTCCCCAGGGCCCCCGCCCCGACGACCGCGATGCGCATGCGCCCTCCCCCAACCGTCTCAAGCCTGAGCACCCGCCTCGCGGAGCCGCTCCCAGAAGCTCACCCCCTCGGGCGGCCGGGCCTCCTCCGGAGCCAGCTCCGCCACCATCTCCGTGAAGAAGCGGTCGTAAACGGTGGCCCGCTCGTGCTGGAGCGGGGTCGGACAGTAGCAGGTCTCGGTCCAGTGGATCTCCTCGCCCACAGAGATCGCGCGGCGCATGCTGGCCACGATCTCCGGCCCGTCGGGCCGCTGTCGCGCCACCGCGCCGTCCGTGAGGATGCGGTAGAGTTCAGCCGCCACACCGGGACGCAGGCGCGCCCGCACTCGGTAATACACGGTGCCTCCTCCTTCCTGCTGCGCCTCCCCCGGCGCGCTAGCCGAGGCCCGGGCGATTATAGCGGAACGGGGCGGCGACGGGCCACCACATGGCCGCTTTTTCCCTTGACCCTCCGGCCAATTCGGCTAGACTGAGGCCGCTCGACGAACGCGGAGTGCACCCTCCCGTACCCTTCCCCGTCGCGGCTGCACCCGGCACGGGGTATCGCCTATCCCGCGGCGCCCGCTCCCCCGAGGGCCCGGCACGGTCCCCCCCCTCCACCGGCCGAACCGCTGGAGGCGCAGGGCCGCCGCGGAATCCGGACCCCGGCCGGCGCCCCGCCGGGCGGAGGAGCCTCGCGGAACCCGTAGTGGAGAGGAGACGCGGACGATGGCCTATGAATGGAAGCTGAAGGCGCGGCCCTACTCGGACGAGGAGGCCAAGAAGCTCCTGACCAGCGTGATCAGCCCCGAGACGACCGACTGGCACTACAACACACACCACAAGGGCTACGTGACCGGCCTGAACAACATCGAGAAGGGCCTGGACGCGGCCGACCGCGCGGCGGCCAACGGCAACTACAGCATCATCGGGGAGTTAAAGCGGCGATTCACCTGGAACCACGCCGGAACGCTGCTGCACGACGTCTACTGGGAGGTCATGGGGGGCGATGGGGACCCGAAGAAGGGGCCCGACGTGCTGCGGGCGGTCGAGAAGGAGTTCGGAACCTTCGAGGCCTGGAAGGCGGACTTCAAGGCAGCGGCCATCTCGGCGAAGCTCTCCGGCTGGGCCCTCCTGGTCCACGATAGTCTCATGTCCGGGCGGTTCCTGAATGTCCTGGTGGACGAACACCAGTACGGCGCCATCTGGGGTGGCATCCCGCTGATCGCGTGCGATGTCTTCGAGCACGCCTACTACCACAAGGACGGGCCGGGCCGGGCGAAATACATTGACAACTTCATCGCGCACCTGCACTGGGGCCGGATCAACGACCGCTTCCGGAAGCTGATCCGGTAGGCCAGCCCGCGGCGGGGGGAAGCTGTCCGCGGCCCCTCCTCCGGGGGGCCCACCGCCGGAAACACTACGGCCCCGCGCCCCCCCCGGGACGCGGGGCCGTTTTTTTCTCTGGGGCCAGCTTACCCCTTGGTCTCTAGCGCCACGTACAGGTAGGCGTCCCCGCGCTTAATCAGGAGAAGGTTCACCACCCCCTTCCCCGTCTTCAGGGCTCGCCGGTAGTCCCCCAGGGCGCGGACCTCCGTCCGATTCACCTCCGCCACCAGGTCCCCGGCCCGAAGGCCCGCGGCGGCCGCCGGTCCCGCCTCCTGGACCTCGGTTACCACCAGCCCCTCCTGCTCCTTCACCTTGAACTTCCTCGCCTTCTCGGCGTCGAGCTCCTCCACCGTCAGGCCTAGCGCTGCCTCCGCGCGCCGCTCGGGCACCGGGGCCTCGGCCACCGTCTGCCGGAACTCCCCGACCGTCACCGTGAGGGTCTGCACGGCGTCACCCCGCAGGACCTCTACCTCCACCGCCGTCCCCACCGCGGTCAGGCTGACCGTCCGCTGGAGCGTGGCCACGTCTTTGACCGGCGTGCCGTTGAACTTCAGGATGAGATCCCCCCGGCGGATCCCGGCTGTCTCAGCCGGCAGCCCGGGTATGACGTTGTTCACTAACGCCCCATCGGTCTCCTGCCTCCCCAGCACGCGGGCCACGGCCGGGGCCAGGTTCTGGACCCCCACCCCCAGGAACCCCCAGGCGACCCGCCCTTTCTCCCGCAGCGCCGGCAGGACAGTCTTGACCAGGTTCACCGGGATGGCAAAGCCGATGCTCCGGTTGGGGATGACGGCGGTATTGACCCCCACCACCTCCCCGCGGATATTCACCAGAGGGCCACCGGAGTTGCCGGGGTTGATGGCGGCGTCG
>JAKEHP010000146.1 GCA_022614955.1 Candidatus Methylomirabilota bacterium | reverse complement strand
CTCGCCCGCCAGGTGGGGGTGCCGGCGATCGTGGTGTTCATGAACAAGGTGGACATGGTCGACGATGCGGAGCTGCTCGACCTGGTGGAGCTGGAGGTGCGGGATCTCTTGAAGAGCTATCGCTTCCCGGGGGATGAGGTGCCGGTGGTGCGGGTGAGTGCGCTCAAGGCGCTGGAAGGCGACGCCAAGTGGGAGAAGACGGTGGAGGAGTTGATGGCGGCGGTGGACCAGGCGGTGCCGGAGCCGCAGCGGGAGATTGACAAGCCCTTCCTGATGCCGGTGGAGGACATCTTCTCCATCACCGGGCGGGGGACAGTGGTGACGGGGCGGGTGGAGCGCGGCAAGGTGAAGGTGGGGGAGGAAGTGGAGATCGTGGGGTTTGCGGAGACGCGCAAGACGGTGGTGACGGGGGTGGAAATGTTCCGCAAGCTGCTGGACGAGGGGCTGGCGGGCGACAACGTCGGGCTGCTGCTGCGCGGGATCGACAAGGAGGACGTGGAGCGCGGGCAGGTGGTGGCCAAGCCGGGCTCGATCACGCCCCACAAGAAGTTCAAGGCCGAGGTGTACGTGCTGAAGAAGGAGGAGGGGGGGCGGCACACGCCCTTCTTCAACGGCTACCGGCCGCAGTTTTATTTCCGCACCACCGACGTGACCGGGAACGTGGCGATGCCGGCGGGGACGGAGATGGTGATGCCGGGGGACAACGTCAACCTGACGGTGGAGTTGATCACGCCGGTGGCGTGCGAGAAGGGCTTGCGCTTCGCCATCCGCGAGGGCGGCCACACCGTGGGCGCAGGAGCGGTGACGGAGATTACTGAGTAAATGAAGACCCGCACGATGAAGCATGCAACCGAGCGCCGGCTTGCCCTGAGCGGGCCCGCCACGGCGGGCTTGTCGAAGGGCGCCGTCACCGAGATCACGGAGTAAGACGTTTTGGCGGGGCGGGGTTTTAACCCCGCCGAAAAGGAGTCAAGAAAGAAACGGGCTTTAGCCCCTGAGGGACATGACCCCAGCGGCTAAAGCCGGACTAAGGG
>JAKEHP010000145.1 GCA_022614955.1 Candidatus Methylomirabilota bacterium | reverse complement strand
GGGTCCGGATGGGGGGCCGGCCCCGGGCGGTGAATGTCCAGACGGCCCCCTACCCCGGGTTCGCCACCGACATGCAGGCCCAGCTCATGGCCCTGATGAGCGTGGCCGACGGCCGCTCGGTCATCACCGAGACGGTCTTCGAGAATCGTTTCATGCATGTGAACGAGCTCCTCCGCATGGGGGCGGACGTCAAGATCGCGGGGCGGGTCGCCTTCGTCCAGGGCGTCCCCCGGCTCCGGGGGGCCCCGGTGATGGCCACGGACCTCAGGGCCAGCGCGTCGCTCGTCCTCGCTGCCCTGGCGGCGGAGGGGAGTACGGTCGTCCACCGGATTTACCACCTGGACCGGGGCTACGAGACGATCGAGCGCAAGCTCTTGGCCCTGGGGGCCGATGTCCGGAGGGTGCGGGCCTAGAGTTGGTCCAGCGAATTTCACCTGGGATTGCAGCCGCGCCGCGAGTGGGGCCAGCCGGCGACAGGACCCGCGGCAGAACGGTCTGTCAGGACTGGGTCGGATTACTTGGAGCGCCAGTAAATGGAGCAGCCGATCGCAATTGCCCTTCCCAAGGGCCGGCTCTTTGCCGAGGTCGTGGCCCTCTTCGAGGCTATCGGGATCAGGGGGCTCGAGGCCTTCCGGGACTCCCGGCGCCTCATCGTAGAGGATGCGAGCCGCCAGTACCGCTTCCTGGCCCTGCGGGACGCCGACGTTCCCACCTACGTGGAGCACGGGGCGGCCGACGCCGGGGTCGTGGGGAAGGACCAGCTCCTGGAGCACGGCCGGGACCTGTACGAGCCGCTAGATTTGCGCTTCGGCACGTGCCGCCTGGTGGTGGCCCAGCCGGCGGACCTCAAGGGGGACGGGCGGCCGGAGGAGTGGTCCTCCCTGCGCGTCGCCACCAAGTATCCGAACGTCACCGAGCGGCACTTCACCCAGCGCGGGATCCAGGTCGAGATTATTAAACTCTATGGCTCCATCGAGCTGGCCCCCCTGGTGGGCCTGGCGGAGCGGATCGTGGACTTGGTGGCGAGCGGCCGCACCCTGAAAGAGAACGGCCTGGTGGAGGTGGAGGAGATCGCCGAGTCCTCCGCCCGCCTCATTGTGAACCGGGCGGCCCTCAAGACCCGGTACCACCGGATCCGAGCGCTCATCGGGCACCTCAGGGCACAGGTCGAGCAGGGGGGAGGGTGAGGCGGGCGAGGCGCAGCACCGCCCCGGTCCGTCTCCTGGACCTGACCCGGCAGGAGGTGACGGCTTTCCTGCGCGCCTGGCAAAGGCGGCGGGGGCAGAGCACGGTGGCCGCCGAGCGCGCCGTCCGGCCGATCCTGCGGGCCGTGCGGGAGGAGGGCGACCGGGCCCTCCTCGCCTATGCCCGGCGGCTCGATCGGGCCCGCTTGACGGCGGCCACCCTCCGGGTGACGCCCCGGGAGTTCGCCGCCGCGAGGCGGGCCCTGCCACCGGGGGCGGCCGTTGCCCTGAAGTTCGCGGCGGGCCGGATTGAGGCCTTCCACCGGCAGGCCCGCCGGGGGTCATGGCTCGCCACCGAGCCGGATTGCACCGTCGGGGTCCTGACGCGGCCGGTCGCCTCCGTGGGCCTCTACGTCCCGGGCGGGAAGGCCGCCTATCCCTCTTCGGTTCTCATGATGGCCATCCCGGCCGCCGTGGCGGGGGTGCCCCGGGTGGCCATGGTGACCCCTGTCGGTCCGGACGGGAGGGTCCCCTCGGCGGTCCTGCTGGCCGCGGACCTGGCGGGCGTGGAGGAGGTCTACAAGGTCGGCGGGGCCCAGGCCATCGCCGCCCTGGCGTACGGGACCGTCGCGATCCCGAAGGTGGAGAAGATCGTCGGGCCCGGGAACCTCTACGTCGCTGCCGCCAAGGCGCTCGTGGCGGCCGAGGTCGGGATTGACATGGTGGCCGGTCCGACGGAGATCGTGGTCGTGGCGGACGGGACGGCCACCCCGGCCTATGTGGCGGCGGATCTCCTGTCGCAGGCGGAGCACGACGAGAGCGCCTCGGCCCTGCTCCTCACGCCCAGCCGACCGTTGGCGGAGGCGGTGGC
>JAKEHP010000144.1 GCA_022614955.1 Candidatus Methylomirabilota bacterium | reverse complement strand
TGTAGCCGCGTAGCTTTAGCTAACTGAAGGCCCTCATCTTCGATTTCAACGGGACGTTGTGTCTCGACGAGCCCCTCCTGCTCCGCCTCTATCAGCGGGTCCTGGCCGAGGAGGGGGTGGTCCTCCCGGCCGCCATGTACGAGGCCGGCTACCTGGGCTCGAGCGATGCCGCCATCTTCGCCAAGGCCCTGACCGCGGCCGGCCGGCGGGCCGACGCGGCGAAGGTGGCGGCCATGGTGGCACTCAAGAGCCGCCACTATCTGGAGGCCGTCGCGGCCGGTCCGCCCCTTGCCCCCGGGGCCGCCGACCTCGTCCGGGTGGCCTCCCGCCAGTACCGGCTGGCGGTCGCCTCGGGTGCCCCGCGGCGGGAGATCGAGTGGGTGCTGCGCCACGCCGGCCTCCGGGACTGCTTTGCGGCGCTGGTGGCGATGGAGGATGCGGAGCGGGGCAAGCCCCACCCCACCCCGTTCCTGAAGGCCCTGGTGGGCCTCAACGGCGGGGCTCGGCGGGTGGACCAGATCCTGACGGCCGAGTGTCTCGTCCTGGAGGACTCGCTGGAGGGGATCCGGGGCGCGAAGGCGGCGGGGATGCGGGTGATCGGCGTGGCCAGCACCTACCCGGTCGAGCGGCTCGCCGCCGAGGCCGACCGGGCCGTCCCGGCGCTGGCCGATCTCGTGCCCGAGGACTTGGGGCGATGGTTCAGCAGCCTCAGCGGTACCCCGGGCTGAGGCTGTAGTAGGCGTTGTAGACCGCCTCGCAGGCGGCCTGGAGGCGGGCGCGGTCCCGGTGCTCGGGGTCGAACCGGCCGGGGCTGAGCGGGCCGAGGTCCAGGGACGGCTTCCCGTCGAGGATGAGTTCGGCCACGAGCTGCCCCACGGCCGGGGCGGTCATGATGCCGTGGGCGCAGCAGCCCGAGGCGATCACGAACCGCTTCAGGGTCGGGGCCTCCCCCAGGACGAACCGGCCGTCCGGCGTGAAGGTGGGCAGCCCGGCGCACCCCCGGACGATGGGGGCATCCAGCAGGGCTGGGAACTGCCCACTGATTGCCGGGGCCCAGGTGGTGAGCACCTGGTCGTCTTTGGGGAGGAAGCGCATCTCGAAATCCCGCGCCAGCGTCCGGGGGTCAACCCCGATGGAGGCCGGCTCGAAGAAGCCGATGAGCAACCCCCGCACCTCCGGCCGGACGTAGGCGTAGGCGTCTGGGACCCGGACCACCGGCTGGTCCGGGCGGACCCCCTCGAGGTCCGCGGTCACCCAGAGCTGGTGGCGGACCGGGAACTGCGGGACCCAGACCCCCGCCAT
>JAKEHP010000143.1 GCA_022614955.1 Candidatus Methylomirabilota bacterium | reverse complement strand
GGCAGGCCGCCCACGTTATGGTGCGTCTTGATGGTGACGGAGGGGCCCTTGACCGACACGCTCTCGATCACGTCGGGGTAGAGGGTCCCCTGGGCCAGGAACTCCACGCGGCCGACCTTCCGGGCCTCCGCCTCGAAGACCCGGATGAACTCGGCGCCGATGATCCGCCGCTTCTCCTCCGGGTCGGTCACGCCCTTGAGGGAAGCCAGGAACTGCGCCGCGGCGTCCACGGCCACGAGACGGATACCGAAGTGCTCGGCGAAGGTCTTCCTAACACCGGCCGCCTCGCCCTTCCGCAGCAACCCGTTGTCCACGAAGATGCAGGTGAGCCGGTCCCCGACCGCCCGGTGGACCAGGACCGCCGTCACCGAGGAGTCCACCCCGCCGCTCAGGGCGCACAGGACCCGCTTCTCCCCCACCCGCTCGGCGATGGCGTCCACCGCGCTCTTGACGAACGCGCGCATGTTCCAGGTGGGGGCGCAGCCGCAGATCTGGAAGAGGAAGTTCTCCAGGATCTTCTTGCCCTGGGGCGTGTGGGCGACCTCGGGGTGGAACTGGACGGCGTAGAGCGGCTTCTTTCGGTGCCGCATGGCGGCGTGGGGCGAGTTGGCCGTGTGGGCGATTGGGACGTAGCCGGCCGGGAGACGCAGGACCTTGTCCCCGTGGCTCATCCAGACCCGGGTCGTCGCGCCGAGCCCGGCCAGCAGGTCCCCGGCATCGTCCACGCGCAGGTCGGCGTGGCCGTACTCCCGCGCGCCCGCGGCCGCAACCTCGCCGCCGTGCAGGTGGGCCAGCAGTTGCATCCCGTAGCAGATGCCCAGGACCGGGAGGCGCCCGTCCAGGAGATCGCGCCCCACCGTCGGCGCGTCTCGATCGTACACGCTGGCCGGTCCACCCGACAGAATGATCCCCTTGGGGGCGAAGGCGGCGATTTGCTCCGGCGTGGCGTTGAACGGGAAGATCTCGCAATACACCCCCGCCTCCCGGACGCGGCGGGCGATAAGTTGCGTGTACTGGGCGCCGAAGTCCAGGACCAGGACTCGGTCCCGCCCAGTGGTCACAGGCGCGGGACGTTTGGGGGCCGGGCGATTGCGACGCATCAGTCATGACTCCAGGAGACACGGGCGTCTCCGGCCACGCACTGCTCGTGTTCCGGGGCGGCAAGCGGGGGAAGCAGCAGGGGAAGGAGGAGCGGGACGGGCAAGATGAGCCATCGCCGCATCCGCAGGCCTCCGGGGGCGGGACAGGGGGACGGGGGAAGGTGGGTCGCGGCGGGGCCGCGGCCCGGGCTAGGACTCGAAGCGGTAGTTCGGGGCCTCCCTGGTGATGATGACATCGTGCACGTGCGACTCCCGGAGGCCGGCGCTGGTGATCCGGATGAAGCGCGCCGTGCGCCACAGCTCATCCACCGTCCGGCAGCCACAGTAGCCCATGCCGGACCGGAGCCCCCCGACCAGTTGGTACACGTTGGCGGCCAGCGTCCCCCGGTAGGGGACCCGGCCCTCGATCCCCTCGGGGACCAGCTTCCCGGCCTCCGCATCCTCGTCCTGGAAGTACCGGTCGCGCCCGCCCCGCTGCATCGCGCCGAGGGAGCCCATCCCCCGGTACACCTTGTAGGAACGCCCCTGGTAGATCACCATCTCGCCCGGGCTCTCCTCCGTGCCGGCGAACAGGCCGCCGAGCATGACCGAGGAGGCGCCCGCCGCCAGGGCCTTCGTCACGTCCCCGGAGAACTTCACGCCCCCGTCGGCGATGAGCGGGACCCCGTGGCGGCTGGCGGCGCGGGCCGCGGCCATGATGGCCGTGATCTGGGGGACCCCGGCCCCGGCCACCACCCGGGTCGTGCAGATGGAACCGGGTCCGATCCCGACCTTCACCCCGTCGGCGCCGGCCCGGATGAGGTCCTCGGCCCCTTCCTCCGTGGCCACGTTGCCGGCCAGCACCTCCAGGTCGGGGTAGCGGTCCTTCAGCACCCGGACGGTCTCCATGACCGCCTGGGAGTGGCCGTGGGCGGTGTCCACAACCACGAGGTCCACCCCGACCTTCAGGAGGAGGGGGACCCGCTCCTCGGCGTCCTCGTGGACGCCCACCGCCGCGCCCACCCGGAGCCGCCCCAGCGTGTCCTTGCAGGCGTGGGGGTACTTCCTCCGCTTCTCGATGTCCTTGATGGTGATGAGGCCCTTGAGGTTGAACTGCTCGTCCACCACCAGGAGCTTCTCGATCCGGTTCTGGTGGAGGATCTCCTGCGCCTCCTCTACCGTGGTCCCCACCGGCGCCGTGATGAG
>JAKEHP010000142.1 GCA_022614955.1 Candidatus Methylomirabilota bacterium | reverse complement strand
CCAGCCGGGGAACGCGCTTGAGGCCCGACCGGTGGTAGAGCTGCTCGCGGAGCCAGGCGCGCAGCGCGTTGCCACCGTTCAGGTGGAGCTGCCCTACGGTCTGCGAGGCGTTCCAGCCCGAAGACGTGAACCGGACGGCCGAGGTCCCGAGGAAGAGCTTCGACCAGAGCGTGGCCACGCGCTCGCGCAGCACTGGGTCGGTATTTGTGAACTGGATGTGGCCGTCCACGCCCACGTGTCCCTCCGCGGCCAGGAGGCCGAGGAACTCGGCGAGCTCTGGCGAGAGCGCCGTCCAGCCGGGTGTCGGCGGCAGCGCCCCGGCGAGGCCAAGGTGCATCCCTTCCTTAACATCGCGCGCCGTCACCTCTCCGCCGTCGGCGTCCAGCATCCGGTGATGCGCCGTCACCCGCACGAGCCCGCCGCGCGCTTCAAGCCATCGAAGCGTGTGATCGGGCTCCCGCCCGCGGCGTCGCGTCGCAGTGATGGTGCCAACCCGCGACCAGTCGCTCCCGTCCCAGATCTCGAGTCCCTGGACCGCGAAGCTCTGCTGGCTCGGTCCCTTACGACGAAGGGGAACCATCTCGTCCGGCGTGACCACGTTGACCGCGCCCCGCTCGCGCACCAGGAGCGGCGTGTTCGCGGCGATGCATTCGTGATTGAACAGAATCCCGCTGACCGCGAAGATCCCGTAGGACTCCCGGTAGTTCACGGTGAGATAGTGGCCGTAGACCTTGGCGACGCCGTAGGGGCTGCGGGGGTGAAACGGCGTCTTCTCCGTCTGGGGGACCTCCCGCACCTTCCCGAACATCTCGCTGCTGGAGGCCTGGTAGAACCTCATGCCCCGGTCCACCAGGCGGATCGCCTCCAGCACCCGGGTCACCCCCAGGGCCGTGAACTCCCCCGTCAGGACCGGCTGCTCCCAGGAGGTCGGGACGAAGGACTGGGAGGCCAGGTTGTAGATCTCGTGCGGCTCGATCGTCTTGAGAAGAGTGATCAGGGACAACTGATCCAGCAGGTCCGCCTGCACGAGGGTGATCTTCTCCTTGATGTGCTCGATCCGCTCGAAGTTCTCCGTGCTGGCCCGCCGGACCATCCCAAAGACCCGGTACCCCTTCTCGAGCAGGCACTCCGCCAGATAGGAGCCGTCCTGCCCCGTGATCCCCGTGATAAGGGCACGCCGCATGGTCGTGCTCATTCCCTAGCCCACCCCCTCCCCCCGCTTAGCTACTTCCGGCAGAGTCGAGAGCTGCTTGAGCGTCAGGTGCTCCGCCGCCAGGATGCCCCACCCGACCAGGGTCACCGGGACGAAATACGACGCGTGCAGGATGACTGAGAAGGTGAGGGCCTGACTCACCTCGACTCCGTAGAGCGCCAGGGCCGCCACGGTGAAGAACTGGAATGTCCCGACGAACCCGGGCGCCGAGGGGAGGCTGAGGCCGACCCCCATATAGACGAGCAACGCCAGGGCGGCGCTCCAGGGCAGCGCGAAATCCAGGCTCCAGAACGCCACCTGCACCGTGAAGCCATAGGTTGCCCAGAGCAGAACCGTCCAGCCAACTAACGCCGGGGCCCGCAGGGAGAAGTCGCAACCGGTCGCCCCCTCGGCCAGGGCGCGGGCGAGATCCGCAACCCGTGCCCACACCCCCGACGGCGCCCAGCGGGCGAGCAGGCCCAGGAGCGGCCCTTCCGGCCCCTGCCGCCGGATCCACAGGAGCCCCCCGAACGCCGCGGCCCCCAGCAGAACGCCCAGGACCCAGGTCCGCCGCATGCCATCCGAAAGGGGGACGAACGGGAGGGCCAGACCGGCGAGCACCACCACCGTCATGACATCCAGGACCCGTTCCACGACGACGGTCCCGAGGGCATAGCCCAGGGACAGACCGCCCCGCCGCCCGGCCACGTAGGCCCGGGCGACCTCGCCCAGGCGGGCCGGCAGGAGGTTGTTCCCCATGTACCCGACCAGCGTCGCCGCGAAGAGGTGCGCGAGGGAGAGCCCCTCCGGCTCCCGGAATAAGAGACGCCACCGGACGGCCCGGAGGTACGCCCCGACGAAGTAGAGGATGACGACCGCCGCGATCAGGGTCCAGCGGACGTGCCCGAGGGCCTCACGAATCAGGTCCAGGTTCACCTGCCGGACGATGAGGAAGAGCAGGCCGGCGCTGAGGAGGGTGCCCAAGGCGGTCCGGGTAAGCGACCTCACCGGCGCCTCCGGACCGGAGCTTGGCGGAGACGCTTGACCTCCTGCGCCCGCGCCTTCGGGCAGACCAGGATCCCGTCCGGCCCATCCACGACGATGAACCCCTTCAGGCCCAGGGTCCGGATCGGCTTCTCCGTCCCGTAGATGACGCAGTCGGCCGACTCGATCCCGACGTGCTCCCCCACCACCACGTTCCCGGTCCGGTCGGGGCGCAGCACCCGCTCCAGGGCGGACCAGGACCCCAGGTCGTCCCACGGGAAAGCCGCCGGCACCACCACCACGTCCGGGCTCTTCTCCAGGATGCCGTAATCCACGGAGATCTTCGCCATCCGGGCGAACTCCCGGGCGAGCACGCCGCCCCCGTTGCGCCGCCCCCAGGCGTCACGGATCCGGCAGAGGCGGCCCCATAGCTCTGGCATGAGCGCGGCGAACCGCCGCTGGATGGTCCGGTTCCGCCAGGCAAAGATGCCGGCATTCCAGGTGCAGCGCGGGTCCCGGGCGAGCCGGACGGCGCGGGTGCGGCTTGGCTTCTCCAGGAACCGACGGACCCGCCGCACCCCCGGCGCTCCCACCATCGGCTCCCCGGCCAGGATGTAGCCGTAGCCGGTCTCCGGCCGGGTCGGCCGCACCCCCACCGTCACCAGGGCGTCGTGCCGTCGCAGCACCGCAACAGCCCGGCGCATCGTCCGGCGGAACCCGCGGATGTCCGCGATGGCGTGATCGGCCGGGAAGACCAGCATCACGGGGTCGGGGTGGCGCCGTTCCACGACGACGGAGGCGAGGCCGATGGCCGCGGCGGTGTCCCGCCCCGCCGGCTCCTGGAGGAGGTTCCCCCGGGGGAGGTCCGGGATATGCCGGCGGATGAGGGGGGCGTGGCGAGCCCCGGCCACGACGAGCAGCCGCTCCACCGGGACCAGGCTCCGGACCCGCTCCACGGTCTCCGTCAGGAGCGAGCGTGGGCCGAACAGCGTCAGGAACTGCTTCGGTAGCCGGGCCGTGCTGAACGGCCAGAACCGCTCCCCCCCGCCCCCGGCGAGGATGACGGCGTACACATCGTCCATCCCGACCATGCCCGCCCTAGGCCTCCGCCCGCTTCGCCCGCCTGATCCCCCACTTCAATAATTCGGCCACCCGTTCCTCCGAGGGCCCCTCGGCGTAGATGCGCAGTACCGGCTCCGTCCCGGACCGCCGCAGGAGCAGCCAGGACCCATCGGCGCAGTGCATCTTCACGCCGTCCAGGTCCTCCACGCGGACCACCTTCACTCCCTTGAGCGCATCGGGCGGATCCTCCGCCACCCCCTTCACGAGGGCCTCGGTGGCCTCGAGGGAGCCGAGCGGCACGTCCACCCGCTCGTAGCGGTGGGGACCGAACTCCTTCTCCAGCTCCGCCATCAGGGCGCCGAGCGGCTTTTGGTCTGTCGCCACGTACTCGAGGAGCAGGAGGGCCGCCAGCGTCGCGTCCCGCTCCGGGATGTGCCCGCGGATCGCCACCCCCCCGCTCTCCTCCCCCCCGATGAGGACATCCCGCTTGAGCATTTCCTCGGCGATGTACTTGAACCCGATGGGCGTGATGGTCAGGGGCAGGCCGTAGGCGTCGGCCAGCTTGTCCACCATCTGGCCGGTGGAGAAGGCCTTCACCACCCGCCCGGTCATCCCCCGGTGGACGAAGAGATGCTTGAGCAGTAGGGCGAAAATTTGATGGGAGTTCACGTAGCGCCCCTGCTCGTCCACGGCGGCCAGCCGGTCGGCGTCCCCGTCGAAGGCCAGCCCAACCCGGAGGGTGCCGGCCCCGGAGTAGGGGTGGTCGGTCACGGCCCGGCTCAGCTCGGTCAGGTGCCGGGCCAGTGGCTCGGGGGGATGGCCGCCGAAGGCGGGGTTCACCTCCGCGTGCAGCTCGGTCGCCCGGAGGCGCAACGCCCGCAGGATCCCGCTCAGGTATCCCTGGCCCGCCCCGTACATCGGGTCAATGAAGACCTCCAGCGGGGCCGCCGCGATCCGGGGCAGGTCCGCCAGCTCCTTCATCCGGATCCGGTGGGCCGGCCGGGGGTCGAACTCGGGCAGCGCATCGTCGCTCTCCGGGAGGGGTCCCGCACCCGGCGCCTGGAGCGCCCGGATCTCCCGCTCCACCCCCCGCGTGAACTCGAGGGAAGCCGAGCCGCCGTGCCGGCTCTTAAACTTCATCCCGTTGTACTGGGGCGGGTTGTGGCTGGCGGTGATCATGACCCCTCCCTCCGCCCCCGCCTGGACCACGGCATAGGAGAGGAGGGGGCTCCCGACGAAGGTGCTCCCCAGCCGGACCTGCAGGCCCTGCCCCTGGAGCACGCGCGCCGCGGCCTCGGCGAACTCCTTCGACAGGAACCGGGTGTCGTAGCCGACAAGGACGGTGGGGTGCGGCCCCGTCACCGCCGTCGCCAGGACCTGGCGGGCGATGGCCCCGGCCACCAGCCTCACGGCGGCGAAGGTGAAGTCCGCGGCGATCACGCCCCGCCAGCCATCGGTGCCGAAGTGGATGCCGCTGACTGCCATGCGCGCGCCCATCCGCTCAGGTGGAGCGGGGGGCCGGGCGGCCGGCCCGGAGCAGGTACAGGATCCCGCCCGCCGAAAGGACCACCAGGAGCACGCTCACCACCTGGGCGGCCCGGAGCGGCCCGAGCATCAGGCTGTCAATCCGGAGGGCCTCGATGAAGAAGCGGCCGGCGGAGTAGAGGCCGAGGTAGGCCAGGAAGAGGGCTCCGGGGGAGCGCTCCAGGGATCGGCGGAGAAGGCCCACCAGGAGCGCGAAGACCGCCAGGTTCCAGAGGGACTCGTAGAGGAAGGTCGGATGGAAAAACTCGAACTGGGCGAGCGCGGGCGGGCGGTGGGCCGGGTCAATGTAGAGACGCCAGGGGAGGGTGGTGGGAGTGCCGAAGGCCTCCTGGTTGAAGAAGTTCCCCCAGCGCCCGATGGCCTGGCCCAGGATGAGGCTCGGCGCGCAGATATCCAGATAGCGGGCCACCGGCAGGCGGCGGTGGAGCGCGTAGGCCCCGCCCCCGAGCAGGCCCCCCAGGAGGCCGCCGTGGATGGCCAGGCCTCCCTCCCAGACCGCCGCGATCTTGCCCAAGTTCCCCGCGTAGTAGTCCCAGTTGAAGGCGACGTAGTAGAGGCGGGCCCCCACGAGGGCGCAGACGATGCCGAGGACGATGGCGTTCATAAGGGGCTCGGCATCCAGCCCTTTTCGGCGGGCCTCCCGCTGGGCCAGGCTGGTCCCCACCAGGACGGCCAGGGCGATCAGGACCCCGTACCAGCGGATGCTGAGGGGGCCGATCTGCAGGGCGATGGCGCCGGGGGATCTGAACACCGCCCCTCCTCTCAGGGCAGGGCCGCAGCCCGGCCGTCCCTCACGGCCAGGAGTGTGCTCCTCCCCTGCCCGCCGAGGCGGCGCAGCAGGGCGCCCGTCCCCTCTGCAATCCGCAGTCCACCCGGCCCGACCGCCATCTCCCTAGCTCTTGCGCGAGGTCTTGGCGAAGAAGGTGCCGAAGATGGGCTCCGGCTTGTTGGCCCCGCACTTCGGGCACTTCATCTTTCCGGCCTCCCGCTGCTTGATGGTCATGATCAGCGTGAACTTCTTGCTGCAGCGGCTGCACCGAAAGTCATAGGTCGGCATCGCCCACCCCCCGTGAAACGAACGCTACGACACCTTCTTGAGCTTCCTGATCTGCCGCTTCACGCGCTTCATCTTCGTCCGGATCGCCTTGAGGGTCTTGCGGTCCTTGCCGGCCAGGGCCTTGTCCCGGTCGGCCCTGAGCCCCCTGATCTTCGCCTTCAGGTCTCCCGCCTTGGGGGGGGCCGGAGCCGCCCCCCTCGGCTCCTTCGGCCGGAGCCCCAGCTTGACCTCCTCGACGATGATCGCCTCGATGAGGTCTTCTTTCTTCATCCCGGAGACGCCCTGGATGCCCGGGTGCTTCTCCATGGCGTACTCCCGGAGCTTGGTCGCGGTCATCTTCTCCAGGTCGGCGCGTTCCATGACCTCCCCCTTTGCGGGTAAGACCGGTGGGCTCCAGGGCTCTGCCGAGGGCAGGACGGCTCGGGCGCGGCGGACGGGCGCCGCGCAGGCGCCATCCTACCGATTTCGCAGGCAAAATCAAGGGCAGACTTGCCCGGCCGGCCGTGCTAGACTCGGACCGTGCAACGGCCGTCGCTCTCCCTGTTCTCCTTCCTTCTCTCCGCTCTCCTCGCGGCGGGCCTCGCCGCCTGCGCCACGCCTCGCCTGGTCCCCCTCGCCCCCGCCGGGGATGACCCTCAGGAGGGGGCCGCCGTTCGGGCCGCCGGCCTCGCGCTCAGAGCCCTCCCGGCCGACTGGCCGGGCTACCCGGGCGATCTGGCGCGATCGGTGACGCCCCTCCTCCTCGCCTTGGCAAACGAGGGGGGGACCCCGGTCATTGTCCGATTCGAGGACTTCTTGCTCCTAGACAGCGGGAACCGGGAGTACCGGGCGCTGAGCCCGCTGGAGGTCGTGACCGTCCTGTACGGATCGTCCCCCTCCCGATCCGACATCCTCCCGGCCTTCCACCTGCGGCGGCACCCCTTCTTCTTCCACGGGTTCCTTTCCGACCCGTTCTTCTATTACCCTTACTATCCCTCCTACGCCCCGGCCCCGAACGCCTGGCCGCCGGGTCGGGACATCCTCCGGCTCGCTCTCCGGGAGGGGCGGGTCCTGCCGGGCCACCGGGTGGGGGGGTTCCTCTTCTTCCAGCACGCCACGGCCGGGGCCGGACCCTTCACGCTCTCCTGGGTCCCCCGGAACCCGGAGACGGGGCAGGCCCTGGCGACCCTGAGCCTCCCGCTCGGCCTGAGAACCTGACCGGCGGGCTTGACGCCCGCCCCCGACTATACTAGGAACTACACAACGACCCTCCCGCGAACGGATACCCCGATGCTCGGACGCCTCTCCTTCCGGTTGATCCTGCTCCTCCTGGTGGCGGCCGCCATTCTCCTCTCCGCCGAGGCCCTTTCCCTCCTCACCGACTGGCTCTGGTTCGGAGAGGTGGGGTACCGGGAGGTCTTCGTCCGGATCCTGACGGCGAAGGCTATGCTGGCGCTCCTCCTGGGGAGCGTCTTTTTCGGCGCTGTCTACGGGAACCTGTACCTGGCCAGCCGCTCCCCCGCCACCGACGTGCTCATCGAGCTGGAGGACCACCTCGGGCTCCCCAGCCGCTTCATCGTGGAGCCCTACATCCGCCGCTTCCTTCTGCCCGGCGTCCTGATCCTGAGCGTCTTCGCCGGGCTCCAGGCCACGCAGCGCTGGGACACCTTCCTCCGATTTCGCTACCAGACGACCTTCGGGATCAGCGACCCGCTCTTCGGGAAGGACGTGGGGTTCTACGTCTTCACCCTCCCCTTCCTGAATACCCTCTACGGGTGGGCGATGGTGGTCCTGGGCGTCACCGCGCTGCTCACCCTCTTCACCTACTTCCTCTTCCGGGGGATCCAGCTCACCTCCCGCGGCCCCCGGGTGAGCCCCTGGGCCCGCGGCCACCTGCTACTCCTGGGCGCGGCCCTCCTCACCGTGAAGGCGGCGGGCTTCCAGCTCGACCTGTACGACCTCCTCGTCTCTCCCCGGGGGGTGGTTTTCGGCGCCTCCTACACCGACATACACGCGGTGCGGCCGGCCCTGCAGCTCCTGATCGTCCTCAGCCTCGTCTGCGCCGCCCTCTGCGTCGTGCACCTCTACCGCCCGGGGTTCCGCTGGCTGGCCATGGGCCTCATCGCGCTGGTGGCCGCAGCCGTGGTGGGGGAGGGGATCTACCCGGCTCTCCTGCAGCGGCTCCGGGTCATCCCGAACGAGATCGCCGTCGAGACCCCTTATATCACCCACAACATCCGGTTCACCCGGCTGGCCTACGGGCTGGACAAGATCCGGGAGGTGGAGTTCCCGGCCGACGAGAACCTGGGCTGGGAGGACCTGCAGCGGAACCGCCTGACCATTGACAACATCCGCCTCTGGGATCACCGGCCGCTCCTGGCCACCTACGGGCAGCTCCAGGAGATCCGGACGTACTACAAGTTCGTGGACGTGGACAACGACCGGTACGTCATGGACGGGCGGTACCAGCAGACGATGCTCTCCCCCCGCGAACTCTCCTACGAGCACCTCCCGAACCGCAACTGGATCAACGAGCACTTCGCCTTCACCCACGGCTACGGGATCGTCATGGGGCCGGTGAGCCGGATCAGCCGGGAGGGGCTCCCCGAGTTCACCATCCAGGACATCCCGCCCGTCTCCACCGGCCCCCTGAAGGTCACCCGGCCGGAGATCTACTACGGGGAGCTGAGCAACGACTACGTCTTCGTGAAGACGACCGCGAAGGAGGTGGACTACCCGGCGGGGGAGGACAACGTCTACAGCACCTACGCCGGGACCGGCGGCATCCCCATCGGCTCCGCCTGGCGCCGGGCCCTCTTCGCGGCCCGCTTCGGCACCGTCCGCATCGTCCTCAACGAGAACCTCCAGGGCGAGAGCCGCATCCTGATGCACCGACGGATTGACGAGCGGATCCGCAAGATCGCCCCCTTCCTCCGCTTCGAGACCGACCCGTACCTGGTCCTGACGCAGGACGGCCGGCTGGTCTGGCTCATTGACGCCTACACCGTCTCCGACCGGTTTCCCTACTCGGAGCCGACCCCCCGGATCGGCAACTACATCCGGAACGCGGTGAAGGTCACCGTGGACGCCTACCACGGAACGGTCCACTTCTACGTGAGTGAGCCGGGCGACCCCCTCATCCAGGCCTACGGAGGCGCCTTCCCCGACCTGCTCAAGCCCCTGAGCGCCATGCCGGCGGACCTGCGCGCCCACCTCCGCTACCCGACCGGGCTCTTCACGACGCAGGCCCGGATGTACGCCACCTACCACATGCAGAACCCGCAGGTGTTCTACAACAAAGAGGACGTCTGGCACATCCCGCGCCGGGCCGGGGAGGGGCGGGAGGTCCCCATGGAGCCCTACTACACCATCATGCGCCTTCCCGGCGAGCCGAGGGAAGAGTTCATCCTCCTGGTCCCCTTCACGCCCGCCCGCCGGGACAACATGTCCGCCTGGCTCGCCGCGCGCAGCGACCCTCCCCACTACGGAACGCTCCTGGTGTACACCTTCCCGAAGCAGAAGCTGGTGTACGGCCCCCGGCAGATCGAGGCCCGGATCAACCAGGACGCCTACATCTCCCAGCAGCTCTCCCTCTGGAACCAGCAGGGCTCCCAGGTCATCCGGGGGTCCCTCCTGGCCATTCCGGTGGAGACCTCCCTCCTTTACGTCCAGCCCCTCTACCTGGCGGCGGAGCGGGGGTCGCTCCCGGAGCTGAAGCGGGTCATCGCCGCCTACGGGAGCCAGATCGCCATGGAGGAGACCCTGGAGAATTCCCTGGCCCGGCTCTTCGGCGGGCGGGGGCGGGGGGTGGCCGTCGCCGGATTGCGGCCGCCCGCGCCCGGGGCGGCCGGGACGGCCGCGGCGGACCGGGCGCCGGGGCTGCCGGCCGGCCTCCGGGAGCTGACAGCTCGGGCCGCCGAGCAGTTCGCGCGGGCGCAGGAGATGCTCCGCCAGGGGAACTGGGCGGGGTACGGTGAGCAGATGCGCGGGCTGGAGCAGACGCTGAAGTCGCTCCGGGAGCAGGCCGCCCGCTAGTTCCGGGCCACCTGACGTTGCCTCACGTTGTTCTCCGACCACCCTTCGGGTG